>JBHJOO010000059.1:0-3634 GCA_050329675.1 Balneolaceae bacterium | reverse complement strand
TCAAAATATGTTATCAAAATTGGGCCTCCAGCCTTACGAGCCGGATGAAGTGGAACCGGTTGTGATTGATTCCTTTATTCGAATGATGAATACAATGTATGCTGATATAACGGATCTTTCTGAAAACCAGTTTATTGAGCTGCGTTTCGAAGATCTTGAAACCAAGCCGGCCGATGAACTTTACCGGATCTATAATCAACTGGAATTACCGGATTGGAATAAAGCCCTGCCCCTAACAAAAAATTATCTATCGGCTGTCGCTGATTATAGAAAAAACAGGTATGAATTTGATCCGGTGGCTATAGAAAAAGTTGAATTCCATTGGGGTTCCTATTTAAAACGATGGAAATACACAATTCCGGATATGGTAACCCGGAGCAATTAAAGACTGGGTGCCTGCTGTTCAAAACCTTTCTTAATTTTATACTTTAATTTATCATCCATTGCACTTATAACTTCTATTTTTGCACCGAGATATTCAATCAAAGCAGTTCCGTCCCTCTCAGGTTTAAAATAAATTGTTTCTTCAATGCTGGGCACAATCAAATCATCACTGTATTCACGATATATAACTTCAATCCTGTCATCCTTTATCCCAACAAACACCAATTCGCGTTCAAAACCACCGGTTTCCGATTTAATTCCAGGAGCCTCTTCATAAGGAACACTGGTTTCAAGGTCTCTCCAGTTTGTTGCACCACGGCGTGCCTGAACCATAATATTATCAAACTCACCGTTATCATTTTCGTCAGAAAGATATGTAATGGATTCGCCTGTAATCGAAATCGTTCCGTATACCTCTTTTCCATCCTTGATCATTTTTGAAAGACGAACATTTGAAGACACATTGCCATATCTGCTTTCCAAATTCGTTTTTAACCTGACCGACGGATTTACCCTGAATCTGAATTCCATATACATCACATCACCTGGTTCTGCAATATTTAAACTATTGAGATCAGGTTCGTATCCCTCTCTCATCTGATGTACAAGTTCGGGCCGTGTAATCCGATATGTTGATATACAACCTGCAAACAGGATCATTAATAAAAACATAGCCTTATATCGCATAATATAATAATTGCACATTTACAGTCTTACCCAAATTATCAAAAACGTATTACTATTTATTGAAAGATATTTATTAACTGCCTGAAATTCGCACTTATTATCCGAATTGAGTATTCATTCTGTATCCGGAACTATTTAAATTACTCTATCTATAAATCAAAAATAAAATGATTTAATTACAGCAGCCGTTGTTAACTTAAATAATCAAATTTGAAATTTATATTATCAAAAAAATATGAAACCATTCAATACCCTATTTTCTGTATTGCTCCTGATACCAGTAATCATATTTTCTGTACCGGAAGCAGAACAGAGACAGAAATTTGAAGGTACCATTCAATATGAAATACCTGAACTGGAGAGTAAAATTGGTACAAAAGTCCTGAATTATATGCTGAAAGACCATATGATTCGAATTGAATATGAATCAAAAAGAGGCAGGTCAACAACGATTCTTTTTGAAACCCTGAATAATACAATGTTCTTAAGCATTGGAATGCTTGGCGGTTTTGTAGAAGTTCCACCGGATGATGTTCAAAAGAATTTTTTTGAAACTGAATATGTATTTGATCAAACAGGTGAGTCAAAAATAGTAAGCGGCCAGGAATGTAAAATCTGGAATACTACTGTTGAGAATCAATTTTATTCGTATTGTCTTGCAGAGGGCCTGGGTAATTTTATCCTGCCGATCAACTCTGTAACAGCTGAAAGTGTACCTGTCTGGGCTGCGGTTAACTTGCCCGACAACCATTTACTGCTTGAAGTAACAAGAATCAATCAAAATGAATCAGCAGAGCAGGTTATGCAAGCTGTACAAATTGAACGGAAAAATTTAAGCAGAAGATTATTCTCGGTATTTGATAATTAGTCAGGACTTACGTTTCATATTGTTCACCCGCCGGCTAATAAAAAATTTAATTTTGAGTCATTCCAAATATTTATTTTACCAAAAAAAGACTTCTTTGTTTTATTCTTTTTATAATCTTGATTGTAAATTGCTATCAATTAACTCCCGGCGCATACTTTTAACCTGAAATTAAAAATTTAATTTGCTTGTAATTTTGAATGTTTCAAAAATTCGTATCTATTCATGGTTTCAGCTAAATTTACAAAGACTATCCCTGTTTATAACTTTATTTAGAGAGTTCTTCAGCTATTCTTCTGCCAGGTATTCAAAATCAGATTTTTCGCGAATAGTACCAATCAGAAAAAGAGTATTTTTTTTGATTCTTTTATTTAGTTATCCCGTACATGGCCTGATTGCTCAAAACAGTGATACCCGGGCCGATACAACTTCTGCCGATGCTGACAATGAAAGAATCGGGACATCAATCGCTTTTGTACCGGCGCTTGGTTTTAATTCCAATTCGGGTGTTTCAGTTGGCGGACTTGCACAACGTTTTGATTATGGAGATGGAACAACAAAACCATTCGATAATTTTACCAAGGTTCGATCTCTAATTTCAACAAAAGGCAGGTTTATATTCAAGATTGATTTTGATATAACCAAATCATTCGGAACGGATATACGAAGCCAGTTTTTCTTTGAAGCATTAAAATTTGATGAAATGGTATTTGCCGGAATTGGTAACAATACGCCATTTAACCGTACAGAATTTGACAATGATATCTTTTTCTTTGATGAGAGACGCATTCAATTACAATATTTTGCGAGAAAACGGTTTACCCAGCTTGGCCAGAGAGGGTTTGTGGATCTGTTCCTCTCTTCACAAGTTGCCTTTTCGTCTCCCAGAAGCCTGTTTGATGAGACAATACTTTTCCAGCAGCAGCCTAACGGCATTGATGGCGGCTGGATCAACTGGTTTGGGCTTGGTTTTATAATTGATTCACGAAACAGTGAATTTAATCCTACAAGGGGATTTTTTATTCAGACTGAAGCATCCCTGTCTGATAATATTTTTGGCAGTGATTACGACTTTGGATTATTTAAATCCGATGTTCGTCACTTTTTGCAAGTTATACCTAATCTGGTTCTTGCTCAAAGGCTCAGAGTGGAACATGTAACCGGGAACGCGCCGTTTTGGGAGCTTGCATCTCTTGGGAGCGATGAAAGCCTTCGCGGATTTATTGAAGACCGTTTCAGGGGTGATACATCCATTTTAAATATCACAGAATTGCGAACATGGCTCTTTGAAACGAAAGTTTTTGGAGTTGATCTTGATATAGGGTTCCAAACATTTTACGACACCGGCCGCGTGTTTACTGCCGATGATGCAAATGCCCTGTTTAAGAACTGGAAAAAAACTTACGGTGCCGGAGTTGCATTTTCAGCCTTTTCTCCCGATTTCATTGCAAGAATTGAAATTGGCCATTCCGACGAAATATCCCGTATTTATTTCAGTACAAGCTATGCTTTTTAGGGGCTGCAGCAAATTTTTTGGGTAATGATGTGTCCTGGCACGTAAATCCCGTATGGTTAAGATTTCAGCGCTGATTTTTTCACGCAAGGCCGCAAAGTTGAAAGGCTCGTAAAGAAAAATAGGGTAAAAAAAATGAAAAGTTGATACGGCAGTAGCCGCTGATAGCTGATAGCTGATAGCTG
>JBHJOO010000060.1:0-3288 GCA_050329675.1 Balneolaceae bacterium | reverse complement strand
AGGTTCAAACCGGAAAAGTTCAGACTTACCTGGTTTATGTCATTTTCAGTTTCCTGGTACTATTTATCCTGTTTATCTGAATTTATGACGTAATCATTGAAGAACGAATTAAAAAAAACATAATAGAACTCTAAATCTATGGAATTTCAAATATTTGGCATCGGTATTCTTACCTGGCTGGTTTTTCTCCCCATAGCGGGAATGATTATCGTACTGCTGCTTCCCGATAAAAAAAGTAACGCTATCCGCTGGACAGCAGCAATAGCCACCGGTTTACAGGTGATACTGGCCGGAATAGTATATGCGATTTTTGATCGGGCCAAAGTTGGTGTAAATGATATAGAGAGTTTCCAGTTTGTAGAACAGCTGAGCTGGATCACCGTTGAGGCGGTACCATGGGTTGGCCGGATCGAAATTACATACTTTCTTGGCCTGGATGGCCTTAGTGTGCTGATGGTGATGCTCACCGCACTGATCGGGTTTGTCGGGGTGATCTCTTCGTGGAACATTCAGAAAATGGTGAAGGGGTATTTTGCACTCTATCTGCTGCTGGTTACCGGAATGATGGGTGTATTCGTTGCGCTTGATTTCTTCCTCTTCTTTATTTTTTGGGAAGTAATGCTGCTGCCGATGTACTTTTTGATCGGCATTTGGGGCGGGCCAAGACGTGAGTATGCTGCTATTAAATTCTTTCTCTATACCTTTGTTGGCGGTATTCTAATGTTGCTCACAATGCTCGCTCTCTATTTCAGCGTTGCTTATACCGATCCGGCAACCGGACAGTCTGTGCACACTTTCAATATGCTGCATATGATGAATCCTGAAAACTATGTAGAAGGAGGGCTGTTATTCGGTGTGGATACCACCTGGCGATATGTAGCCTGGATGGCACTTTTTATCAACTTTGCGATTAAGATACCGCTGTTTCCATTTCATACCTGGTTGCCAGATGCACACGTTGAGGCGCCAACGCCAATCAGTGTTATTTTAGCCGGGGTGCTGCTGAAACTGGGTGCATACGGATTGCTGCGAATTAACTTTGGAATACTTCCCGATGCCACGATCTATTTTGTCTACTTTATGGCGTCTCTGGGAATGATCAGCATTATTTATGGCGCGCTGTGCGCAATGGCCCAGGATGATTTCAAGAAATTGATCGCCTATTCATCCATTAGCCATATGGGTATTGTAGTGCTGGGAATTGCGGCACTGAATACGCAGGGAATGGTTGGCGGTGTTCTGCAGATGTTTAATCACGGATTAATCACCGCTGTTCTCTTCCTCGCCGTGGGTGTATTGTACGACAGAACCCATAAACGCGGACTGTACGATTTTGGTGGAATTGCCAATCAGATGCCCAGATATACAGGTATTGCCATTGTCGGGATGTTTGCCGCACTTGGCCTTCCAGGATTGAATGGATTTGTGAGTGAGCTGTTCTCGTTCCTCGGAGCTTTTGAAGCCTATAAATGGATTACGATCATCTCCGTTTCAGGTATCATCATCACAGCGGCCTACATCCTGTGGACTGTTCAGCGCATATTTTTGGGCAAAACGCCGGAGAAATTGCAAGATCTCAAAGATCTCACTCCGAGAGAACTGCTGGCTTTTGTGCCCCTGATTATTCTCATCATTTTGCTGGGTGTTTATCCTGCACCGGCCATTGAACTGATGAATACATCACTGAGTCATCTTGTAGAATTTGTGACAGCCGGAGGGAATTAACAGATGAGTTTATTTAGCAAACAATTTGAAGCCGGGGTATCAGAAAAGGAGGCACTTTTCAGTAACGGTTTATTCTTGCATAATACAACCTGCCAACCGGCTAACGGTAAATCAAACAGATTTAAAAACCGATTATGATTGAACATACTCTACATAGTATAAGCCAGGTTTACCCGGAGATCATTGTTCTTGTAACTCTCTGTGTGATTATTGTTGCTGATCTGCTTGTAAAAAACGGAAAGCATACAACAGGCTGGATTCTGTTGGGCGGGCTGGTTGTTGCCGGAATTTCCGTGGTTATGCAAACAGGCAGCAATCTGGCGGTATTTTATGATATGATTGCAGTGGATCCATTTGCGGTATTTTTTAAAGTACTGATCATACTCTCAAGCATATTTATCGTTCTCTTTTCGATGAAAAGCAGTGAACTGGAAGCCTATAGTTCACGTTATGGCGAGTATTATATGTTGCTGGCGGGCATGATATTCGGGATGCTGCTCATGGTGGGATCAACCAATTTGTTAATGATATATCTTGCTTTTGAGATGGTAAGTATTAGCTCCTATGTATTGGTAGGATATATGAAAAACGAGCTCCGGTCATCAGAGGCTTCCATGAAATATATTATCTATGGTGCGGTATCCTCGGGTGTGATGCTGTACGGACTCTCACTGCTGATTGGTGTAACCGGGGCTACCGATATTTTCCAGTTAAATAGTGCTTTGGCCGCTGGAGTAGGCGATTCGTTTATCCTGAATATCTCCATATTAATGATCGTTGTGGGAATGGGTTTTAAAATTGCGATCGTGCCGTTTCATTTTTGGGCACCGGATACCTATGAAGGAGCGCCCATCACAATTGCCGCATTCCTTGCAGTAGCCTCAAAAATAGCGGCATTTGGCCTTTTAGTACGATTTTTCTCGGTTTCATTTATCGATTCCGGCGGCTTAACAGTAACCGGAACATGGCAAATAGTAGAGGGAATTCATTGGGATCTGCTGCTGGGCGGGATGGCCGCTCTTGCGATGATTGTAGGAAATCTGACAGCATTAAGGCAGGACAACATAAAACGAATGTTGGCCTATTCAAGTATTGCGCATGCCGGGTACATATTAATGGGACTCGTGATTCTGGCGGGTGAGGGGTTAACTTCAATTCTAATCTACCTCTTTATCTATCTGTTTATGAACCTGGGGGCTTTTTATGTGGCAATGCTCTTCTCCAATAAACTGGAAACAGAATCGATCGAAAAATATAAAGGGCTGGGATTAAGAGCTCCGCTGGAGAGTGTAGCAATGACCATCTTTCTTGTTTCGCTTACCGGACTGCCGCCAACAGGAGGATTTGTAGCTAAACTCTATATTTTTGGAGCGGCAATCAGCGGCGGATGGATTTGGCTTGTTACGATAGCCGGTATCACAACGGTTATATCACTTTTCTACTATATCCGGATTGTACGAAACATGTTTTTCTATGAAGCAGAAAAAGGAGCTTTGAATTTAAAATTTGACCGTTCATCCAGGATTATTTTACTGCTGCTTCTGGTGCCAACACTGTTGCTTG
>JBHJOO010000613.1:0-3266 GCA_050329675.1 Balneolaceae bacterium | reverse complement strand
CCATTTCAAATATTGTGCAAGGAGACCTGAAAGTAGCCAGAAGCTCAGGAGAGAAATTACTTGCTATTGCAAACCGTGATCAAAACAGGATTGTTGAGGTGGAAGGCCACTATGTAATGGGGGTCAGTTCATTTTGGCTTGGAGAGTTTGATCTCTCACATTATCATCTGGTAAAAGCGATTGATTGTTTTGATGACAATTATGAACAAATTCATATCAATCATTATGCTCAGCATCCAAGAATTATCTGCCGTATTAAATATGCCTGGCTTTTGTCGTATATGGGACCGACCGAACAGGCAGATAATAATTATCAAATGGCAATGAAAGAGGCCAGACAATTAGCCCATCCATTCAGTCTTGCCTACTTTCTCATGAATGGTGCTGTTGCAAGTTATGAAATTCAGAAAATAGACCGGGCTATTCAGGATCTTGATGAATGTGTATCCGTAACTGAAAAATATGGCTTTACCCTGTGGGGTATGATGGCCCGCATATTCCGTTGCTGCATTTATTGTGAAAAATCCGGTAATGAAAGACAATTGAAAGAATTGGAGGAAAGGCTGAATTCGTACCGTAATGCGGGAATCCATTTGATGACTCCATTTTTCACAGCGCTTTTGGCTAAATCATATTTGGTATCAGGATTTCCTGAAAAAGCACTTGAAACAATTGATCAGGCAATTGAATTGAAAAAGGAGCGCAATGAAAGCTGGTATCTTTCTGAAATTTACCGCATAAAAGGGCTCATTGTTTCCAGGCTGGATGAAGACGACAAGAGTGCTGAAATGTGGTTCAGAAAAGCAATAAAAACAGCAAAAAAGAAAGGAGCAAGAATGCTGGAGCTTCGGGCTGTCAAGAATCTGGCAGAACCGGGCCAAAGGATACTTCAGAACTTCTGATCCCGGCAAAAAATTCCCCCTTCGGGGGGCTGTGAAAATAAAGTTACAAGCATTTAGAACACTCCTTCCATTTGGCCACGAAGTCACGAGCATAACACTGTCGGGGCGGAGTGGAGGAATCTCCCCCAACAGGCTGCTCCACTCACTGCCACAACTCTGGAGATCCCTCCACTCCTCCCGACAGAACAAACCCCGACCCTTTTTGTAAGGTACAGCCTGTGAGGATTCGTTTTCGTATTAAGTAATGATCATTTTAGGAAATGAGTTTCCGGCGGCCATTGTTTTATTTTTTTCACAATAGACTGCATAATAGTATGTTCCTTTTTTCAGCCGGTTACGCAGTGGTAATTGAATACGATTATCTCCTTTTCCCGGTGGTTTGTTTGAGCGGACAGGGAAGTTATTATTAAACGGTTTTCTCTTTTCGGGGAACCAAATTTCAAATTCGGTATCGTCGGCTAACCAGCTTATTTCCATTCCATTTTTTATATCGTTTTGATCGATAACGAAATCTTCAAGGAAATACGACTCTCCTTTTCTTTCCAGTTTGCAGGTATTTTTTCCACGTGTACTACTTTCACTGTTGTTCATATCATTTCTCTTTTTTTGACGTTATTGGTTTGAATTTATTCGTCATCCGGATACAATCCGGAAAATTCCCGGGTGATTTTCTTATAAGCCGGGTCATTCCGTAAATTTTCAAGGTGGGGATCCTTTTCAAGCTCCGATACAGGATAACCTTTTTGAATTGCCTGAGAAATCAGTTCCAATGCCTTTTCACGATTGCCCAGCTGTTCATACGTTCTTCCGGCATCTCCGATTATATGAATATTTTCCGGTGCTATTTGAAGGGCTTTCGATAACAGATTACGGGCATAAGCGGCTTCACCAAGAGCCGCTTTGTATCCGGCAAGCCTGGTAAAAAGATTAGCATCACGGGGATTTATATCCCGCTCCAGCTCGGCTAATTCAACTGCCTTCCGAAAAAGTCCGGCTGTCTTAAGGCTGTCTTCGCCTGCCCATCGATAAGCAGCAGCAAGATGCCCCCACACGCGGTAGTCATGATCGCTTATATTCAGGGCTTCTTCATACATCCGCGCTGCATTTTCAAAATCTGATTCATAAAAATATAAGGTTCCCAAATTTGAGTACGCAACATATCCCGGCTCTATTTCAACAGACTTTTTAAACATTTCTATTGCATTTTTATAGTCACTCAGATAATAGTAAACCGCCCCTAAATTACTGTAGCCGTTTCGGTTGTTCGGCAGCAATTCTATTACTTTTGTGTATGGAATGATTGCTTTTCGAAACATCCCCTGCCGAACATAGAAACCGCCAAGTTCGTTATACGATGCCCAATATTCAGGCTGCAGACTTACAGCTTCTTTAAAAATTTCCTCAGCCATCTGAATATTTCCCAAATGTTCGTATGCATTTGCAAGGCCGCTGAAGGCATCGGCATTATACGGATCCAATTCAAGTGCATTTCGAAAAGATTGTACGGCCAAGTCATATTTTCCCTGGCCGTTTTGGATCATCCCCAGTGTATTGTAAACAGATGGGGATGATTCGTCAAGAGCAATGGCTTTTTCACTCAGTTTTATTGCACGCTCAGCCCAGTGTGCATCTTTGGTTAGATCATACATTCTCCAATGAGCTAACCCCGAAGCAGCAAGTGCAATCGAATATTCAGGATCAAGCAAAAGAGCTTTATCAAAAAATGATATTGCCTCAGAGATATTATTTTCATTTTGATAATATTGAAGGTGTCCTATTCCGGTTAAATAAAACTCATATGCTTTTGGGATTTTTGTATTTCCGGCAGTAAGCGAGGCAAGAGTACTTCTGTCAATTTCAATATTGATCATTTCGGCAAGAGATAACAACACTTCATTTTGCAAATGCGGTAACGATTCGATTGGCACCGTCAGGACTCTGGAATCCACCTGGTGTGATGTTTTCGTATCAATCAGATTAAGAGTTAAGCGAATATGATCAGCCAATTGGTGTATACTGCCGTGTACAGCCAACGTTGCATTGAATTTATTCAGAGCATCAGCCGCACTCATTACGTTTTTTTGACGTACTTCACTTGAAGCAACTACCCAATAAGAAACATCTTGTGGTTTTAGCATGGTTAATGAACTTGTCAATGTTTCCATAAGGCCATCACTAAACATCTGTTGATCAGGATTATCACCAATATTGGTAAATGGAAGAACCACAAGATGAATTTCGTCAGGTGAATCCGCCATGCTTGCCGGAGATGTAGAAATTATACCGTTCAGATAAAAAACAAGAACCAAGAAACCTATTAATACGGGAACCATAGAAAATAGCAGAACGGGCTTATCCATTAAT
>JBHJOO010000508.1:0-6398 GCA_050329675.1 Balneolaceae bacterium | reverse complement strand
GTAATTTTTTACTTTGGCAGCTGGCTTACTCCGAATTACATATAACACAAACATATTGGCCGGATTTCAGAAGAGATGAACTTTACAAGGCAATAATTTCATTCCAAAAACGTGATCGTAGGTACGGTAAACTCCGGAATGGTTATTCAAAGAGAATGACTGTTTCTATGATTGATAAAATAATTTCTTAAAAGCATTACTCATTTCGTGTTTACACATAAGCAATTCTTCTGTGGTTTATTACTTATAGTTTTTGGATTTGGTTTCACCGGTTTAGGGTTTGCCCAGGATACCGGATATATTAAAATTGAAGATCCTACAAGAACATCTCCCAAACAGTATGAGATTAAGGATATTATTGTAAGAGGTATTCAAACTGCAAGAGAAAGTTATCTGATTAGCAGCAGTGGACTTCAGATTGGCAGGACGATTACTATTCCTGGCGATGAAATTTCAACAGCTGTTCGCCAATTACACCGAACCGGTTTGTTTTCAGATGTTGAGATTTCTTATGAAGAGGTTCCGGGTGGAGCTAATATAATTTTGACGGTCAAAGAACAACCCAGGCTTGAACAATATGTTCTGGAGGGTATTAAGAGATCACAAAGAAAAGACCTTAGAGAAAAAATTAATTTACTCCGGGGTTTTGCTGTTACCAATTCGGTTAGAAGTCAGGCTATTAGTACAATTAAAAGATATTACCTTGAGAAGGGATACTGGAGAACAAAAATTGATGTAAAGGAGGAGATAAGTGACGACGAGAGGAACAGGGTAACACTTACTTTTAATATTGATCCCGGTGAGAGAATCAAAGTAAGGCACATCCGTTTTGAGGGAAACGAGGATTTTAGTGACAAGAAACTCAGAAAAGAATTTAGTGAAATCAAACAGGACAGATGGTGGAGAATTTTTAAAAAACACCTGTTTGTGCGTGAGGATTTTGATGAAGGCAAAGATAATCTGGTGAAGTTTTACCGGGATCAGGGTTATCTGGATATGAGAATTATTGAGGATACAGTTTTCATTGATGACTGGCGAAGAAACAAGGAAGGCATTGCTATCGATTTTGAGATTTACGAGGGGCCTCAGTACAAAGTTCGAAATGTTACATGGGAAGGTAATACTGTTTATACCGATGAACAGTTGTCATCAGCCCTTGGTTTTCAACAAGGGGACGTATTTAACGAATCGCGATTCGAAGAAAATGTAAATTTCAGGCAGGATAACAATGATATATCCAGCCTCTATCAGAATATTGGGTATCTCTTTTCGCAAATAATCCCGGAAATAAAAGTAGTTGCAGAAGACTCCATTGATATCCACTTCGAAATTTTTGAAGATGAAATTGCTACTATCAGAGATGTTTCTTTTACTGGAAATACAAAAACACACGATGATGTAGTTCGAAGAACCTTGCGTACTGCTCCCGGGCAAACGTACAGCCGGGCAGCAATTGTAAGAACACTTCGTGAATTGGGCCAGCTGGGGTATTTTAGCCCGGAAAATATTCAACCTGATCTTAATCCCGATCAGGAAGAAAAAACAGTGGATGTTATTTACCGGTTACAGGAATCAGAAAGCAGCGACAATTTTGAATTCTCAGGCGGTTTTGGAGGCCGTCAGGTTGGGCTTATTTTAGCGGCAAGGGTAAACTTTAACAATTTCTCAGTTCAAAGAATGTTTGAACCGGGAGGCTGGAATCCCATTCCCTCCGGTGATGGCCAGCGATTATCTCTCGGGGTTCAAATTACAGGAAGCGGCTTTCAAAGCTATAATCTTGGATTTACCGAACCATGGCTTGGTGGAAAGCCACGCTCGCTGGGTGTAAACTTTTCATACGATTTATTGAATTTCAGAAGTTCTCCATTCTCTACCGATCGTAGAAGAAATGAGTTGTTTTCTGCAAGTGTGAGTCTGGGCCAACAGTTGAAATGGCCGGATGATTTTTTTATCACCAGGACTATCCTGAATTATCAGTTAATTGATTCAAGGGGATTCGCTCAGGTTTTTAGTGACGGAAGAGCTAATATTTTAAGTTTAACCCAGGTACTTGAAAGAAATTCAACGGATAATCCAATATCGCCCAGAACAGGGTCCAAATTCAGTATTTCAGGTGAATTCGGTGCCCCGCTGCCAGGCTTTGAACAATTCTTTAAAATAAGAACCGATTATCAACACCATTCAACTATAACGGGCAAACTTGTACTCACATCAAGTGCGTCTTATGGTTATCTGGGCCACTTTTTAAGTGCAAACAGAAGTAATTTCCAGCGGTTCTTTATAGGGGGTACCCCCATTCAGCAAAGGCAAAACTTTTTGAATGATAATATTGACATGAGAGGATTTCCGGGTGGTTTTAACGGTGTAATTTCTCCGCTTGACGGCAACCGAAATTTGATTGGCGGCCGTGTTTTCAGTAAATACAGTTTCGAACTTAGATATCCGGCTGTTTCTTCAGATCAGTTACAACTTATTCCTTACACATTCGTTGATGCCGGTAATACATTTTTAAGTTTCGACAGATTTGATCCGTTTAATTTAAAAAGAGCAGCCGGGTTTGGAGCAAGAGTGTTTCTTCCAATTCTCGGGCTTGTTGATATCAGTTACGGATACAGATTTGACGGAACTCCCAGCTCAACCGAAGGAAGTGGGCTTGAAGCCGGAAAATGGGAATTTTTATTTAATATTGGAGCACCATTTTAAAAATGACTTCTTCAAAAATTTATTGGTTCACGTTTACGTTAATGGTAATTATAACATCGGTTGCCACGGCACAGCAAAGTCAAAAACTGGGATTTATTGACTCAAATATTATTCTTGAAAGAATGCCGGAGTATAGTGGTATCGAACAACGCTTAAATCTGTTGAGCCAAACATGGCGGGATGAGCTGAGACGGATGGATGAAGAAATTAAAGAACTTGAAGAGGATTTTGAAACGCGAGAAATATTATATACAGAAGATATCCGCCAACAGAGATTAGCTGAAATACTGGCTAAAAAGAATGAAAGAAATAGATATTTAGAAGAAAAATTTGGCCCGGAAGGCGACTATTTTAAACAGCAAAGAGAACTTCTTGAACCAATACAGCGTAAGATTTTTGATGTTTTAAACAGAATAGCTATACGTGATGGATATGACTTTGTGTTTGACCGTTCTGAAGATTTTCGAATACTGTATGCCCGACCGGAATGGAACTTAACCGAAGAAGTAATGTTAGAACTTGGGATAGATTTAACCCGAATAGGAAATTAATTAATTAAAATATTAACTTTGAAAGCTATAAAATAAAAAGTGACAATATGAAAAAAGTACTATTTACAGCATTGATTTTGCTTTTTCCATTTGCAGTGTTCGGGCAATTGAAGGTAGGCATAATGGATCCTCAGATTGTTCTTGAAGCAATGCCCGAAACGGAGGGTGTACAGGCCGAGCTGGATGATTATATTCAAGGCAGGCAAAATGTATTTCAGAACAGTTATGCCAACTGGATCGAAGAAATTACACGCTATACCGAGGACGTGGAAGCAGGAAATTTAACCCGGCAGGAGAGGGAAAGAGAAGAAGAGCGCCTTGGTCAAATGGAAGAAGAACTGGAAGCCCTGCAAAGACGAATTCAAAATCAAATACAGCAAAAACAAAATGAATTGCTGAATCCATTGCTGATTCGAATTGAAAATACAATGGAGGCAATAGCCCGGCAATTAGATCTTGATTATGTTATTAATAAAACAGCAAGTACCGGAGATCCGATTGTGTATTATTCATCCAGCAGAGGTGTTGATATAACGAATCGGGTAATTGAAGAGATTAAAAATAATTAAACATAACTTTTGAACTTATGAAACGAAGCATACTATTTACATTTGCAATTTTTTTGATCGGATCATTTATGCTTGCAGCTCCGTCTGCTCAGGCACAGGATATGAAGATCGGATTTGTGGATCCCCGCGTTATTCTTGAGCGAATGCCCGAGATGAGAGCTGTCCAGCAAAGGCTTCAAAACTTTGCAGAGAGAAAGCAGAGAGAAATATCAGATGCCGAAAGAGCTCTTCAAACCGAAATTGAACTATATCAGCAAAAAGTAGGTGTAATTTCAGAACAAGCACGGCGAAATGAAGAAGAGAGGCTTGGTGAGATGGATCTCGAACTCAGACAGTTACAAAATCAGGCTCAGCAGGAGCTCCAGCAGCGCAGGGCTGAATTAATGGCACCGCTTCTTGAGCAAATTCAAAATGCTATAAATGAAGTGGCTGGTGCTAAAAACATTGATTATGTGTTAAACACAACAACTTCAACCGGTGATGTAATTATTCTGTATGTAAAAGATGAAATACGGAATGATTACGATATTACTGAAGCCGTTATGGTAAATCTTGGTATCTGAGATTTCATAATATTGAGATGAAAGGGATATTGAATAAATAGCTTTATACCGGATTCAGGAGAGTGAAAAGTGAATAATGAATACGAAGAACTGAAAAATTGAGCACTTTGCTCAACCCCGGCAGAGCTATTCAGATGCCCATGTTCTGTTTTACCTCTGTCGGGATTTTTCCGAAAGCTCTTGGGAGAAATTGCTTCACACGGGGGGGCACTACTATTCAATTCAAGAATTAACCCGGATTACTCATTATAACTTCTTCCTCCTGTTCCGAAAATAATCTTGAAAAACAAATTCTCCCAGATTATCCAGGGAAGAATAGTATGCTTTACCCATGTTTGCTTCAGTTAAATCCCGTATAAAACTCTGCAGATAAGGGTCACGGGCAATCATGAACGTAGTAATGGTAATATTTTCACGTCTGCATTTTACTGCTTCATCGAGCACCTTATTTACAATTTTGCGATCCAGCCCAAAACTGTTTTTATAAAGTTTACCATTTTCAAACATGCAAGATGGCTTTCCGTCAGTGATCATAAATATTTGTTTGTTTGCGAATTTTTTTCGCTGTAAAAGATGTTTTCCGAGTTGCAGACCCTGTAATGTATTGGTGTGAAACGGACCGGCTTTCAGATACGGCAAATCCTTGATTTCAATTTGCCAGGCTTCATTTCCAAATGCAACAATATCGAGTGAATCTTTTGCATAACTATTTAAAATCATTTCGGAAAGAGCCATAGCTACTTTCTTGGCCGGTGTAATTCGATCTTCGCCATATAAAATCATGGAGTGACTCAGATCTATTAACAGGACGGTGGCCATGGATGTATAGTGGTCTGTGTCGTGTACCTGTAAATCATCTTCACGCAGCTGAAACTGTTCAATAGAACTGTGTTTCAGCATATTCAATATAGTACCCGTGCTATCGATATGGCTGATATCTTCACCGGGATTCCATTTCCTGGTCTCAGGCTGCCTTTCTAAACCCGAACCGGTGTAGGGTGTCTTGTGTTCACCACGTCCGCCTTTTTTCAGCTGTTTAAATACCTCTTCCAGTGATTTTTTCCGGAGTGAGCGTTCGGTTTTAACGGTTGGAATCAACATCATTTGCTCATCATCGTATCGTATATAACCCCTTTGCTCAAGCTCATCGATAAAATCGCCCAAACCATATCCTTCATCGAACCGATCGGTAATACCGTATTCTTTATCCAGTTCAGTGATCCAGCGCAATGCCTGTGCAACATCGCCTCCAGCAATGTTCAGCAATTCCTGAAACAGATCCCATAGTGTATCAAACGGGCTTTTTCCTTTGCCTTTAGCAAATCGTTTGTCCCATTTTAAATATCTGAAATGCATAAAGTATCTGGTATGATTGTCTGGTTTATTAACTATTCACGTCAAAAAATCATTTCATGAACAGAAGATTGATAGAAAATAGTACCAAATTCTTGTATTAAGTTCTAAGAGATAGTACTTTTTTTATGATCATGTGTTTATTTAGTAATGTTATTAATTCAAGATAAGAATAACTAATCAGTTTGATCAAAGACCGCTATACAATTGAACGTCAGCTGTGGGATGCAAACCTGTTCAGGGTTATGGGTCTGGACGAAGTTGGCAGGGGATGTCTTTGTGGCCCTGTAGTGGCTGCCGGAGTTATTCTGAATCCGGAAGATTGTATTGAAGGTTTGGCTGACAGTAAAACAATTAGCCGCAAACAGAGGGAAATGCTGGCGGAAGAGATTGAAATGAGAGCTGTATATACAGTTGTAAAAGAGTGTTCACCGGCTGAAATAGACGAGTTGAATATTCTGAAAGCCTCTATATCTGCAATGGTGAAATGTGCTGAAGCTTATGGTGGCGATCCCGATTATTTACTTATTGATGGTAACCGGTTTACGTCATCAATTATTCCATACCAGTGTATCGTAAAAGGTGATGACCGCTCTGCATCCATTGCAGCAGCCTCTATACTTGCGAAGGTTCATCGCGATAAGATAATGCATGAACTT
>JBHJOO010000009.1:0-9823 GCA_050329675.1 Balneolaceae bacterium | reverse complement strand
GCCATATAAATGGCGGCTAATTTTTCGGATTTACTCCAAGATTTTCTGTGTGTTGACATAATCACAAAGTATAAACTTTCGAAGTTAAATTTGTGTCCAGTCTTTTAGGGGGCTGGAAGCGCATCAACAATCTACAAACTAACAACTGACAACTGACAACTGACAAAAACGACTTTCTATTTTACGAGACAATCCATATAAATACTTGTTTTAGTTACTCGAAGTCAGGAGTTCTCAGTTTATGTAACCTTTGTTCGCAACAGTATTTTGTTTAATAAACCGGGTAAAAAACGTTTTAAATACACCGCTGAAATTTCAATCCCCCCAATATATACTTCATCTTTTTTTCGTGCAAGTTTTGGCAGCAGCCTGTCTGCAAATTCCTTTGGGGTCATCGCTTTTTTGTGAGCATCACCCATTTCATTAAGTTTTTTACCCGTTGCTGTTAAAGCATTTTTGCTGACATTGGTTTTTACATAACCGGGGCACACCATCGTTACATTGATATTATACTCGTGAACTTCCTGCCGAAGACAATCAAACCAGCCATGCAGTGCATGTTTGGATGCTGCATAGGCCGACCGGTACCTGGTTCCTATTTTTCCCATCACACTGCTAATAACTACAATATGACCAGATTTCTTTTCAATCATATAGGGCAGAATTGCCTTGGTTAATGCAACAGTCCCAAAGAAGTTTACCTCCATTATATCCCGGATAGTTTCCATTGTAGATTCAGCAGCATTAGCCCTTTGACTGATGCCACCATTATTGATTAATACATCTATACGGCCAAACATATTCATTGCCAGTTCTGCATTTTCTTCCATACTCCCGGTATCCATAAGATCAAGAGGCAAAATTTTAATATCCTCAATGTTTCCTGAACAATTTTCGCGAACTCTCTCTAATTCATTTATACGCCTGGCGGAAAGAATAAGTTTTACACCTTTATCCGAGTAGGCGTAAGCAAGAGCTTCCCCGATGCCCGATGATGCTCCTGTTATCCAGACAATTTGTTTTTGTAGAGACATAATAAATAGAGTAGATTTAACTGATTTGAGTATGAATCCCAATGTTACACAATCAGGTACTTAAAAGCTTACAAGCTGAAAACAAATTAATTGTCTCGCTTTCATCTTGCTGAATATATCCTATTAAAACGTTAAAAAAGAATTACATCCTGATTTCATTGCAATGCTGAATTTATCCACTATAATTGAAAAATTATTATTATAACTGAAAAATAAATGTCCGTGAAATTAAATCACACAATTTTGCTTGTTGAAGATGAGAAAGAATCTGCTGATATGCTGGCAAGTTTTCTCGAAATGAATAATTTTCGTGTATTAACAGCTTACGATGGAAAAGAAGCAATTGAGTTCATTAAAAAACAGGCCAGCAATATACACATTGCCGTACTCGACATCATGGTTCCTCATGTTGACGGAAAGGAAATTTGCAAAATAATCAGGCAGCATCCGGTTTTAAAAGATATACCTGTAATATTCCTGACGGCTAAAGATAAGGAAAAAGATGAAATTGAAGGACTTGAGCTCGGTGCAGACGATTATATTTCCAAACCGGCGAGCCTTAATCTTGTTAAAGCACATGTAGAAACCCTGCTTCGGCGTCAGAATCCTCAAAAAAGTAACTGGCTCCAATATGGTGATCTCTATCTTGATGTGGATGGAAAAGAGCTTTTCAATAAAGATAAAAGAATTGAATTAACTTCCACCGAATTCACACTTTTAAAGTTATTCTTTCAAAATCCTAAACGGGTGTTCAGCCGTCAGGCCATTTTGGAACACATCGGTGATGACGACAAGTTTGTTTTTGACCGAACGGTGGACGTTCACATTAAAAATTTGCGTTTAAAACTGAATGATGCATCGGATATAATCAAAACTTACCGGGGCCTTGGCTATGGATTGAATCGTGAATCCATAACCTGATAAAATATGAGTATTCGTTCAAAACTTGCCTGGACATTTATTCTGCTGTTGATTTTTGGTATAACGGCAATCAGCAGCTACTCCATTTTATTTATACGGGATTTTCTTATTGAAGAAGGAGAGAACAGCATCCGGAATGATACAAAATGGCTTGCAATAACTATTCAAAATCTGCAATATGATGATGAATTTGAAACAAATCTGAACGAAGCTGCTATTATTACGGGATACAGAATTGCTGTTTATGATAATGATGGCGCTTTGTTCGCATCCGTTCCCTATCATGAAAATGTAGAAGCTCCCGGATTCTTGCCAGTCTCTGCTCAGCAAAATATTTTAAGCCGTGATTTTGTCATGGTTGAAAATAATCCGGATTCGGAAAAAATCGTTGCCTATTTATCTATTGATAACAATTTAAATCCAGTCAGATATTTACAGGTCAGCCAGTTAAAAGAAAAACTGTATGAACCTATTAAAACCATACGATGGATAATATACACCGGTATGTTTTTATCAATAGGGCTTGTAGTAATTGTAAGCATATCCTTTGCAAGATATCTTACAAAACCCATACTTCAGCTTGAAAAAGCTGCCGGAGAAATTGCTGACGGAGACGTGTCTCAAACTCTTAACCTGGACAGGAAAGATGAATTCGGCAAACTGGCTGATTCACTTAACAGAATGGCTTCAAGGCTTCGTGAAGATACTATCAGGCTCCAGAAAATTTATGATAAACAGGGACAGTTCTTCGCAGATATAACTCATGAACTCAGGAATCCGCTGCACACAATTGCCGGTTCATTGGAAATGCTGCAAATGGATTCAATTGATGAGAAACAGCGTAATCACTATCTCAATACAGCCAGGCGGCAAACAGAAAGGATTAACAGGCTTTTCAGGGATTTGGTTATACTGCAGCGATATGATTCGGATGAGTTTTTTATTCAAAAAAAGAAATTCAATATTTCTGATATCATAGTGCAAATTTTTGAATTATTAAAACCTGCTGCAGACGAAAAAGGCCTGGAATTTGAAATTGATACCCATCCTGTTTGGGTTTTCGCTGATCCCGGAAAAATTGAACAGGTAATTGAAAATCTTGTGTCAAATGCTATTAAATATACATCCGTGGGAAAAATCGAAATAAGAATTGAGGAAACTGAAAATGAGGTAATTTTACGGGTTAAAGATACCGGCAGCGGAATATCAGATCTTCACCTTGAACGGTTATTCGACCGCTTCTACAGAACGGATAAAGCAAGATCAAGAGACAAGGGCGGAACGGGCCTTGGGCTATCTGTAGTAAAGAGTATACTGAATGCTCACGGTTCAGAAATACATGTAGAGAGCAAGCCGGGGAAGGGATCAATATTTTGGTTTAGATTGCCAAAAGCAGATTAATCTACTCAAAAGGTTCAAAAAACCGAAAAACATACGTTGCCGCCCATCCTGCAATGAGAGGGCTAAAAACATAAACAGGAAGATGCAGATAGGAATCACCACCAAGCAAAATCTCAAAAACCGAGAAACCAATAGAAAGTGAGGGATTGAAACCGATGCCGGTAAGCGGTGCTGCGATTGCAATAATTGCAAAATAGGTAAAGCCAATTGCAATTCCATGAATATTGTTATTTCTGAACCGTTCCGTATTGTAGAGCATCAGGTAAACCATCACAAGAAGAAATGTGAACAAAAACTGAATAACAGCAAATTGTAAAGGGGTAATCGTATCTGATGGCGTTGGCATATAAGCCGTTCCGCTCAGATACAGTATTAATTCCGCACCGGCAAATGCGCCCATCAGTTGCCCTGCGACAAAAACAAGGGCTTCACGGCTTGACATAATCCCATCGGACCAAAACGACAGAGTTATAGCCGGATTAAAATGAGCTCCAGAGTAATTCTCCCAAACATATACAAGAGCCGTTAATAAGATTCCGATAGCAAGCGGATTTGAAGTTAAGCCAACCGAAAGTACTAAAAAGAACGTTCCGATAAACTCCGCCGCATATTTTTTTATCATGTAATGACTTTATTTATATGCCAAACAATCTACTTTTAGAATAGGGTATGACGCAAGTAAATATATCAATTTATTGAGGATATTTTGTGAATTCATGTTAAAAGTTATTTGAGGCCAGAACTGTCCAAAAAAATTTGAAAAACGGCAGGATACAATATGGTGGTGCAGGCGACGGAAAACCTGCCCACTGATCTATTCCAGGCAGGTTTTTATTTTGAGGTGCTGAACAATACATTCCGCAGAGTGATCCTTCCCTCAGATCCCGAAGGGATCCAATATAAATAGCGACGTATGACAATGCGGGGCCGAAAAGATTGAGTCAAGCCATATGGCACTAACTTTCGGGGTTCGCCATGGTTTGTTTCTTCTACCCCCGATCCCGGGGATCGGGGGCTATTCATCTTCTACCCCTTCGGGGTATGATCATCCATTTACCTCTCCCAACTCCGCAAGCTCCAACTACCAACACCTCAAAATAAAAACCTTCCAAGATTCAATATGTACTCTTCACGTTCTCTTCACAAAAAAGCTGTTTTTTTACATGTTAGAAGAATAGCCACAAATTTTTATTTTTTCGTCAGCTTAATTAAGATATGCGATTGGGAATTGTTCTTATGAACCTGGGTGGCCCTACCCATGAAGATAATGTACGAGATTTTTTGTACAATCTTTTCAAGGATGAAGATATTATAAAACTGGGCGGGGGTGCCTTGCAAAACACTTTTGCTAAAATTATTTCCAAATTCAGGGCACCCGGTGTCGCTGCAGACTACAAAGAGATAAACGGATGTCCGAACGGTTGCACCGGGAGCAAGCACTGTTACAACAGAAAAAATAAGGTTGTATCTGTTTGTTGCTCACCCATCAATAGTTTGACTGAAAAGCAGCGCCGGGGAGTTGAAAAGTATCTTGCAGATAAACTTCCCGATGTAGAATCAAGTGTATATACCTGTATGAGATACTGGCTGCCGTTTGCCGACACCATTATGGATGAAATGGAAAAGGATGGCATCACACACACAGTTTTTGTTCCACTATATCCCCAATTCTCCTGGACAACGACCGGAAGCAGTTTTCGTGACTGGGAAACCCTGAGGAAAAAAAGATATGGGAAAAATGCACCGTGGAAGGAGTTTCATGTGAAAAACTATCATTTAAATGAATTCTACCTGAAAGCCGTGAATGAGCGAATTGATGAAGCTCTGGACAAAATGACTGTTGAAACACAAAGGAAAACTCATCTGGTTTTCAGTGCTCACGGAACCCCGCTTCTTGAAGTGCGAAGCGGAGATCCTTATACAACCGAAATAAAAGAAACAATGGAAGCTGTAATGGCCATGCGAGGTTCAGAAAATTCCTACTGGCTCAGTTTTCAGTCTCGTGTAGGCCCCCAAAAATGGACTCAGCCCAATACACTGGATCTTGTTGAACGCCATTTGAATTATGGTATAAAAAATTTATTGATGGTTCCGATCGCATTCGTAACAGATCATATCGAAACGTTGTATGAACTTGGTGTAGAACTGCCTGAAAAGATGGAAGAGAAAGGACTTGAATATGAAAATATCAATGTAATGCAGGGGCTGAATGATCATCCTCTGTTTATAAAGGCCCTGGCTGAGGAGGCAATGAAGCGTATTGAATACGAATTACATCAGATTGGTAATTCAGGCTCAGATAAAAAATTAAAAAGAAAATCAACCGAAGAAGTAAAAGAAGCTGCGAATTAAGAAATGACACAACCTGAAATTAATAATTTTACGGTTATTGGTATTAATCACTGGGAAGCTCCTGTTGAAGTGCGCGAGCGGTACAGTTTGAGCAACGAGAGTAAAAAACTGCTTCTTGATGGCTCCCGGCGCGAAGGTATTGAAAGTCTTTTATTGATCTCAACTTGCAACAGAACCGAAATCATCGCACAAGATTCATCAACAGAAGAATTGATCCGGCTGTTGACAACCTATTCGAACGGTACTCTTGATGAATTTCATAAATACGGATTTGAGTTAACAGGGAAACTTGCTGTTGAACATCTCTTTAAAGTAGCAACCGGGCTCGACTCTCAGATTTTAGGTGACCTTCAGATAGTTAAACAGGTAAAAGAAGGATATGAAATGTCATCATCCGAAAATTTGGTTTCGGGTGAAATGCACCGGCTTATACAACATGTTTTCAGGGCTCACAAACGCTCACGGAATGAAACTTCACTCGGACATGGAGCCGCAACCGTAGCTTACGCCGCCGTCCGGTTTGCAATGAAAACATTCGAAAATCTTAAAAGCAAAAATATCCTTCTTGTCGGCACAGGTAAAATCGGAAAGGTAACCTGCAAAAATCTGGTTAATCTCGGGGCGAGTAAACTCACCCTCATGAACCGAAACCGCGACAGAGCTGAATTTGTTGCAGATAAATTTAGTGTGGAAGTGGCAGATCTGGATCATCTTGCCGAACAAATTATGGATGCTGATCTGGTGATCGTGGCAACAGGGGCGCATACCCCCATTATCACACTCGATCATATGAAACCATCCATAAATAATCCTAAATATAAAATCATGCTCGATTTATCCGTACCCCGGAATATTGAGCCAGGTGTTGGCAAGCTTCCATTTGTTGATATAGCTAATATGGACATGCTAAGTGATGTCACCGATGACGCATACCGGAAAAGAGAGGAACAGGTTCCGCTCGTTAAGAAAATTATCGAACAGGAATTGGACAGTTTTGAACTTTGGCTGAAACAACAGCGGGTAGTCCCTACAATAAAGGCATTGACAAGCAAATTTGAGTCGATCCGCGATGATGAACTGGAATTTTTCAGAAATAAAATTTCTCAGACCGATGTTGAAAATATAGACAATCTGACCCGCAGAATAGTTAATAAAATTGCAGCATACAGCATTGAGCATCTGAAAGATCATTATGATTCTGATGAGGTGGCTGAAATGGTTGCCAGTATGTTTAAACTGCAAAATGAAAATGGCAGAAAGTGAAAAACAGTGTCCGGATCGGAACGAGAGACAGTAAACTTGCCATCTGGCAGGCCGAATTTGTCCGGAAAAAACTTGCCGGAAAGTCTATTGATTCAGAGCTTGTTTTTGTGAAATCACAAGGTGATATCGACCTTACAACTCCTCTCACTGAAATGGGAGGTAAAGGTGTTTTTACCAAGGCACTCGATGATGCCTTGATAGATAATCGAATTGATATCGCCGTTCACTCTTTTAAAGATCTTCCAACAAGAAATCCGCTTCCGCTCAGGATCTCCGCTATATTGGAAAGGGATGATCCCCGTGATTCACTTGTAGCCCCACGCGGTACAAAGTTTTTAGATGATCCCTCTATTGAAGCCGTGATAGCAACAAGCAGTAACCGGCGCCGGGCACAGTGGCTGCATCGCTATCCGAATCACACCATTACCAATATCCGGGGAAATGTGAATACCCGGCTGAGAAAAGTGAAAAAAAATAACTGGCACGGAGCTATTTTTGCTGCAGCCGGACTGCAGCGTATCGGGCTTGATGCACATATCAGTAGATATCTTGACTGGATGGTACCTGCGCCTGCACAGGGAGCTATGGCGGTGATGATCCGTGAAGATGATACTGAAATGGGAAAAATAACAGCTTTTCTGAATCATAATGAAACAGCTCTCTGTACAACTATTGAACGTGATCTGCTGAACGAAATGGAGGGCGGGTGCAGTGCACCGGTCGGTGCCTATGCACAAATACGAAATAACGTTGTTCAGCTGAATGCTGTAGCATTAAAAACCGACGGAACACTGCAATACGATATTGAAGTCACAGCACCAATCAATGAGGCGCGCAGTCTCGGCAGACAAGCGGGCAGAGATTTGCTTGAAAAAGGAGCCAAAGATTTTATTTGATTTGAGTTACTGCTAATTTCCACTTTTTCTGATGAAAACAACCGTTTTGATTACCCGGCCCCTGAGTGAAACTCAAATTCAGTATGCCAAACAACTGGGGCTTGAACCTGTTATTTGTCCGGCAATTTCCATTCATTACCCGGATCTTTCTGCTGATCTTATCAAGACTTTAAAAAAAAGCCCGGCCATTCCCTGGATTTTTACCAGCAGAAATGCAGTTAAAGTACTTCAGAAAATAATCTCGAAATATCCCGAGTTACCGGTCCCAGATGAAATTTATGCCGTTGGTGCCAAAACAACGGATGAGCTAAAAAAATTGAATATATCAGCCATTTATCCTAATTCTCAGAATGCAGATTCACTTGCCGATTTAATATTAATAAAATCGGGTGCGCAGACATTTTTATATTTCAGGGGAAACCGCTCGACAGGGATCATTCAAAAAAAATTAACAAAACAAAACAGGCAAATCAAAGAGATTGTAGTTTATCAAACCAGGTTAAAGAATATATCGATACCGGATGATGTGAATGTGAACGGCATTTTGTTCTACAGTCCAAGTGCGGTTCAATCATTTGCTCAGTCAGCCCGATTTACTGAATCCGATTATCTCTTATTCGCTATCGGGCCCACAACTGCAAAAGCACTTGAACAAGAAACCGGCAGAAAGGTATATGTTTCTCCTGAACCGGATACGCAGACATTTCTTGAATATGTAAAGAAGGTATTAAAAGAAACCTGGAAGAAATAAAGTATTTCGCCTGCCGCTACGGGCTAACTTTCAATGGCATTGCTGAATACAGATTTTATGCACACTTTACACAACGGGTGGTATAGGGCATAATTTTCAGCCGGCCAAAAGGAATCTCATCACCACATTTCAGGCATATTCCCAACTCTCCCTTATCAGCTCGCTCCTGAGCTCTTTCCAGCTTTTGACGAATGCTTTTCTTCTCACGAAGTGCCGCTTCATTAATTGTTTTATTATTGATAGCATCCATTCTTGAAAGCCGTCCATAGGCATTATCGGGTGATACCGGTTTTGTAAGATCTTGCAATTCAATAATTTCCTGATCTGTTTCTTTGATCTTTTCATTAATCACCAAGATAAACGGAATTCAAATTCTTCCATGTTTCGCTTTGAATATAATCAAGAATGATCCGGTTCATTTCATTACGGTATTCACTATTCATTGGCAGTACAATCCCATAATATTGTTCATTGAATGTATCAGACAATACCCGGACTTTATTTCGGAAATCACGCTGTGAATAATACCGGATAATCGGAGCATCGTGAACAAAGGCATCAATCTGATCATTTTCAACTGCCATCAATCCCGCGCTGATTGTCTCATACGTATTGGATCTTATATTCTTTCCCTCCAAATAGACAAGTGTAGCAGAATTTTCAAGCGCACCAACCCTTACAAAAGGCAGATCCTGAGGGCCGCTCACTCTCGTCTCAAGCTGTGTTACTGTAAGGCTGGAGGCTATGGAAGCTGTAAAAAATGAAATTACAATAATGGCTGTAAACATCCAGATAAAGCCGATTACCCGTCCGCCAAGCGTTCGGGGTGATTTGTCGCCGTAGCCAACCGTTGTCATCGTCACCGCTGCCCACCAGAATCCGCTTCCGATTCCCTCAGCAGCCGAACCACCAAATTCATCCAAATTTTCTTTTCGCTCAAATAGCCAGACAAGTAAGCCCCAGAAAAAAAGCAGCCCTGCAAGTAACAGCAGAACCCATAATAAATCAGCCGAAAAAATCGCTTTTGCTGATTCCAGAAATCCGGTTGGTTTGTAGGAGACGGCTATTCCCAGTCCGGTTATAAAGTATGGATGGGTAAAATCAATAATTTCTTCCCTCTCGGATGTAATGGAAAGTGCAGAAGCTGAAGCGAAGAGGGAACCATTCGCAACACCATCAATCATGCCCTGTATATCGTGCTCGGC
>JBHJOO010000225.1:0-2114 GCA_050329675.1 Balneolaceae bacterium | reverse complement strand
ATACAAATATGCAACGCTCATTGCATTTAAATCTTACCTGTTACATTTTTGATTTTTATTTCTTTATTTGCCTGCTGTAAAATTAATCTCAGAATTATTGAAAACCTATGAAAAAACATCTTCAATTTATATGCACATTCTTTTTATTCTTTCTCATAACCGGAATTGTAACCGCACAGGTAAAATCCTTCCAGGAAGTGGCAGGGCATGCATCAGGTGAACGTATCACAAAAAACCACCAGGTAACAGAATACCTGCACTATCTGAACGAGGCTTCTGACCGCATCGCCATCCGGGAGATCGGGACTACCTATAATCACAAATTACAGATGGCAGCTATTCTCACGCATCCTGATAATCACGCAAGGCTTGACGAAATTCAAAGAAATGGCCAATTACTGGATGATCCACGGCAAACCACTCCAGAACAGGCCCGCCAAATTATAGAAAGCCAGCCAGTGATTCTCTACCTTGGGGGATCCATACACGGATTCGAACTCTCAGGTTCTGAAGGCCTCATTCGTATCCTTGACTATTTTACTACAACCAATTCCCCGGAAGCATTGGAACAGTTAAGGAATACGGTAATGGTAATCGACCCGATTATAAACGCCGATGGGCGTGATGCTTTTGCACAGTATAACCATCAGCACAAAGGGCGTACTGCCAATCCCTCTACAATTGACTGGAGCAATGATTTCACTTCATGGGATGGGCGCAAATACAGAACCAGCCATTACTATTTCGACCTGAACCGCGACTGGTTTGCACATACCCATCCCGAAACCAGAAACCGGGCCGCTATTCTCAGGGAATGGCGGCCTCAAGCCGGTGTGGATGCGCATGAAATGGGATCAGAACGTGAATTTTATATTGATCCTCCGACTGATCCCCGTTCACCTCACTTTCCTCCCTATACAACAAAATGGTTTGAGGAATATGGAAAGGCACATGCTGCCGGGTTCGACCGTGAATATATTGAATATACCACCCGCGAAATCTTCAATTTTTTTTATCCCGCTTATTTTACTTCCTATTTAACCTATCAGGGTGCTGTTGGAATGCTCTATGAACAGGGATCAAGCCGCGGATTTGCATGGGAACTGTCGGACGGTACCGTAAGAACACTCGCTGATGCGGCATTTAATCAATACACAGCTTTCAGGTCAATGATTAAAATGTCATCTGACCGCCGAAGCGAAATGCTGAATGACTATTATGATGCCAACCGGGAATCTATTCAGAAAGGATCGGAGGGTATTGTACGGTACCTGATTAAGGATGAAGGAGACCCGAAACTTGTAAATGAAGCGGTTAATTTACTGATGAGAAGTGGTATCGAAGTAAAGAGATTAAATGCAAATGCAGAGCTGAGAAATGTGAGAGACCGGAATGGCGATACTATTGGAAATCACTCATTTGAAATGGGTACTTTTGTGATTGAAGCATCACAACCCCGCATGCGCTTTATCCGGATGCTGATGGAGCCGCATATTCAGATTCCTGAAGATTTTCTGGCAGAAGCCCGTGAACGTGTGAACAGAGGGGAAAATCCAAGATTTTATGACATTACTTCATGGTCATTGCCACTACTTTTCAACTTACAAGGATTCAGCACGACCGATAATCGATCCATAAATGCCGGGCAGATTGAATCTCCGATATCAACTGTTGTTAATTCAATCGATGTCGCCAAATACGCCTATTTGATTGATGGCAAACAAACAGCACTCATGTCAGCGATCCATCCATTACGGGAAAAAGGTATTCGTTTGCATATTCTTTACAAACCGACTCAGATCAACGGAAAACGATACAATTCCGGTACTTTGGTTGTTAGAACAGACGGAAATGATGAACGTGTTCATCAAATGATTTCGGATCTGGCTGAAAAATTCAGTTTCACTGCTGATGCCGTTCACAGCGGATTGTCCGATCCCGGATTTCCACCGCTTGGTTCCATTGAAGGCAAGCGGGTAAAAAAACCTGACATTGCCATTCTGGGTGATCATCCCACAGATGGGTACTCATTCGGGTGGATATGGCATAAACTGGATCAACAGTATGAAATCCCGCATACAATTCTGAGGCCTTCGGTTATTGGCAGTTCTTCG
>JBHJOO010000007.1:0-8965 GCA_050329675.1 Balneolaceae bacterium | reverse complement strand
AGGGCAGGCATCAATACATTTTGTACAGGTGCCACAGTGATCGGTTGTTGGATTGTCATATATAAAATCAAGATCACAAATCATTTCACCAATCAGAAAAAATGAGCCATATTTTTTATTCAGCAGATTGCTGTTTTTACCAATCCAGCCTAATCCGCTTTTTTCCGCCCATACTTTATCCAGCACCGGGGCCGAATCAACAAAAATACGCCCGCGAATATCACCGGTAAGGTCTCTTGTGTAGTTAAAAAGTGCTTTCAGCTTATTTTTGAAAACTTTATGATAGTCACGGCCACGTGCATATTTGGCTATTTTTGGAACACCGTTGCGATCATAGCGCAAATTTTCATCAAAATGATAACTTGCAATTACACTTACAACACTTTTGGCGCCAGGAACAAGTTTCCGGGGATCGACTCTCTTGTCAAAATGATTCTCCATCCAATGCATCGATCCTTGTCTTCCCTCATACAGCCACGCTTCGAGCCTTCGCGCTTCATCATTTAGGAATTCTGCTTTTGCAAATCCACAGGCATCAAAGCCAAGTTCGATGGCTTTTACTCTGATTTTGGATGTAAGAATTTTGCAATCCATATCTCAAATCATTAATCTCCCTTTGAAGGGGAAGATCCCGTATTATACGGGATCGGGGAGATGAGCTGATGAGCGTTGATTCACGTAAATAAACATTTTACAAAACTCAAAACACTACAAATCTACCCCATTATCCTCCGTCAGTCCCGTTCCGCGGGTCTCAAAAAGTTTAGTTATCGAAGGAACTTTTCTTAAACAGATTCGAATAATAAACTAATATCCCTATTAATCGAACTCAGGTTATTTAATCCTTGATATCGATCAACTCCACTTCAAAAACTAAAACAGCTCCCGGCTCAATGATACTTCCACGTGGCGGATTGATGCCATAAGCAAGTTCGGAAGGGATAAAAAATTCATATTTGGCACCTTCTCTCATCAGCTGTAATCCTTCAGTCCATCCAGGAATGACACGATTTAAAGGAAAAGTTGCCGTTTGCCCGCGTTCATATGAACTGTCAAACTCTCGTCCGTCGATTAAAGTCCCGCGATAGTGAACTTCCACTTCAGATTCGGCTGAAGGACGTGCACCGCTTCCTTCCTCAATAACACGATATTGCAGGCCTGAATCTGTTACCTGTACATCGTCTTTGGCTGCATTTTCTTCAAGAAATTCGATGCTCGTTGCAATATTTGCCTGGGATTCAGCTTCACGACGGGCTGCCTGCTGTTCCTCAAGTTCCTGTTGAAAAATTTGAAGCGCCATTTGCATCTCAAAATTGGTAACCTCTGATTCTTGATTATTTAGAGCCTGTTCAAAACCGGCTATGAAATTGTTAAAATCAATTTCTTCAACGCCTTCATTGGATAAATTGTCACCATAAATAAAACCAAGGCTATAACTGAGAGTATCCAGTTTGGTATTTAAATTTGCTTTCTTATCAGATTTAACGTCACTATCACAGCCTGTAAATAGCAATAAAGCCAAACCGAAAGAAACAAGTATTTTTAGAATGTTCATTGAGTAAGTATTTCAATTATTGATTTAAATATTATGTTACAAGGTATCACTTTTACCATTGTTTGAAAAACAAACCTTTGTATAATTTGAATGATTAAAAACTATCAGGATCTTATTATATTGTAGTTCTAAAAAAGGAACCTTTATAAAAATGGTTTCGAAAAATAATAATCAATAACAGAACATAAATATCTTTGAAATTTACAGAATTTAAATTATCTGATTCCATACAAGACGGATTGAGAGATGTTAATTTTACAGAACCTACGGCTATTCAGGAAAAGGCAATTCCAGTTATACTTGATGGAAAAGACCTGATTGGAACAGCGCAAACTGGTACAGGAAAAACCGGGGCTTTTGTAATTCCTTTGATGGAAAAAATATTGAACAGTAATCGTGATGGAATCAAAGCACTCATTTTATCACCAACCAGAGAGCTTGCCAAACAGATTGATGAAGAAATCTTCGCAATTGGGTATCACTCGGGAATTTCATCGGCTACTGTCATCGGGGGAAGTGACTTCTCACAACAAGCCAAAGCATTAAAAGCCGGTGTGGATATCATTGTGGCTACTCCCGGCAGGCTGATCGATCAAAAGAAAGTGCTGAACATAGATTTCTCAAAAACAGAATATCTTGTTTTAGATGAAGCTGACCGTATGCTTGATATGGGTTTCCTGCCGGATATGAAAAAAATTATCGCCTGGTTACCGGAAGACCGGCAAACACTGCTTTTTTCAGCTACCATGCCGGATGAGATCAGGCGGCTTTCAAGTGAAATCATGAAGAATCCCGTAAATGTTGAAACGGAGCGACAAAAACCCACGGAGAGTGTTGAGCAGCGGGCATACTTTTTAAGAAGTAATCAGAAAATTCCGCTTTTGAAAAAAATATTTAAAGATATAAAATGGGATTCATGCATTATCTTTACGTCTACCAAAAAGGGAACGGATGAACTGCAGCGGCTTCTGAAAAAAGAGGGAATTAAAGCTGCGAGTATCCATGGCGACCGGACCCAGGATGAGCGTAATAAGGCACTTCAGGATTTCAAGAATGGTACATATCCTGTAATTGTAGCAACAGATGTATTAGCCCGTGGCATCGATATCAAGGGAGTTTCTATGATTGTAAATTATGATGTACCTAAAACTTCAGATGATTACATTCACAGAATTGGCAGGTCCGGGCGGTATGATCAGACAGGAATTGCTGTGACTTTCATTACAAAAAGAGATAACCGTTTATTTGAAAGCATTGATAGAATCAAAGATAACAAGATCAAAAAAATAACGGTACCGGATGAATTTAATGAGAAGTATGCATTTTCCTGGGAAAACGATTTCAAAATCGGTAGTAATGATGTAAAAACTCCAAAAAAACGGGAAAGAGCAGACAGCAGCTCTAAAGGTGATTCGATTAAAAAACCCAGCCGTAAATCTCAGGATAGTGATCAACCGAAAAAAAAGAAGAAATATACATCCAAGAGCAAACAACAAAGAGAACAACAAAAAAAGGATCATGCAGATAATCAACATACAATAAGAAAGCCTGATACAACTTCAAAAAAAAGCGGGAGTGGGCGAAACGACAGAAAAGACAACACAACAAAAAAGCAGGATATTTCTAAAAAAAATAATAAGCTTAAAGAAAAAGAGCCCATCACTATCCCGCCAATTATAGAAAAGGCTACTGCCCGGAATAAAAATATGCGAAAGCCGACAAAAGGAGTATGGGGATTAATTAAAGCAATGATACCGAAGATTGGTAAAAAAAGGTAGTAAAGATGAGTTCCATCAGCTCTGTAATAATATGGGCAGGTATTGCACTGTTGATCTTGATATGGCTTCCGCTATTAGCAGCCCGGAGAATTTCTGACCGTGATCCGGCTTTGTATAAAACCGGAAAACTCTTTCGGCGATTGGGATATGCGATTTCAAAGATCAATCCCAACTGGAATATTGAAATTGAAGGCAATATTAATATCAATGACCGCAAACCATATATCATTGTTTGCAATCATATGTCAAATGCTGATATACCCTTGATATCTAACCTGCCCTGGGAAATGAAGTGGGTTGCAAAAAAAGAATTGTTTGAAGTACCTGTGATCGGCTGGATGATGAAACTGGCTGGCGATATTTCTGTTGACAGACAGGCAAAAAACAGGAGAGCAGTAACACTTAAAAAATGCTTTTATTGTCTGGACCATCAGTGTTCGATTATCTTTTTTCCTGAAGGTACACGTTCCAGAAATGGAAATTTAAACCGGTTTAATAACGGAGCTTTTGATCTCGCTATTCGAAGAAAACTTGAAATACTACCTCTTGTAATTGATGGTACGCGAGACTGTTTGCCCAAGAAATCCTGGAGATTTAAACCGGATGTTCATGTACGTTTAAAAATATTGGAACCAGTTTCAGGGTCTTTATATTCCAGGAATCAGACTGAACAATTTACGATCGATGTTCGAAATAAAATTCGTAAACAACTTGCGGAATGGCGTAATGTTTCAGAAGATGAAGTAGACAATATAAAATAAGAAAGAATATTACCCGGTGATTTCCTCTGTACTTTCATCCTTTTTCTTTTCCGGCAGGTTACGGCGTAATAACAGCCAGCTGCCCAGTACTCCGATCATAGATAAGATTATCGCAGAGGATGCATAAAATGCAGATTCAACGGATATAAGGTATTGTAATTGAGTTACCCGAAGTATCAAAAGTACAAATACGTAGCCAACCATTACCACATAGATTCGTTTCCGGCCAACTGAACCGGCTAACATTCCACCGAAAAATGATGTAAAGGCCGTGCTTAATACCAGAAATAGCGGCCACCAAAATCCCGGGAAAGAACTGTAGCCAATGAACATGATATCAAGCTTGTAGTAAATGGATATGATCAATCTGATAAATGCATCAAGTGCAATTACTGATGAAATTCCCCCGACTAAACCATAAATTGTCTGCTTCATAAATTACTAATTATAGATGGCAAGAAATCCTCGTAATCTCTGTGCTTCAGCCGCTTGTTGACTTCCCGGATAATCATCCAGAATACGTTCCAGCAGTTCATCTGCTTTTTTATTCATACCAGCTTCAATATATGCCTGGGCGGCATAATAGTAATTTTCAGGTGTAGTTATATCATTTATATCCCATCGGGCAGCCTCCTCAAATTTTTTGGCTGCAGCTTCATATTGTTCAAGCTCCATCAGGATTACCGCATGAAATGCAATAGGAGCAACTCCAAGAATATCCCTTGATGGAGAAAATCGCTTGATATACTCAAGAGCGGATTCATAATTCTGCAATTCAAATTCGACAACAGCTGCGTAATAATTTGCAAGATTACCAGCATCCGTACCGGAATAGTTATCAGCAATTTGAATAAAACCTAATGTAAATTGATCGTCATCCCCATACAGGGCTCTGTTTAATTCACCTTCGGAATAATATCTTTCGGCAATCCCCATCAAAACCTGAGCTTCCTGTTCCTGTTGTGAACTATATATGAAATAACCGATAATTAGCCCTACAACAACTACCAGCCCGATACCCCCGCCAATAATTGCCGCTTTGTTATTCTGATAAAAATGCATGAAGCGGGAACTGTATTCAATTAGCAGATCCTGCTCCATTTCTTCCTTTGAAAGTCTTCTGCTCATGTAAATGTAAAATGTTTGGTTTGTTTTATTAACAGACTCATAAATTATCACTGTTTTATCTTTAAACCAAGCTCACCCTGTGGAATTATTGCACACATATTTTTTACATAAGTATTCAATTTTCACTATTATTCACACATGAAAAAATTTGTACTCCGCAATGATTTTGAAATATCAGATTCAGCTGACTACAGTGTCCAATACAAAGATCTGCTAAATGAGGCACAGCTCGAAGCCGTTTTTCATACGCATGGGCCTGCACTGGTAATTGCAGGTGCCGGAACAGGAAAAACAAGAACGCTCGTTTACAGGGTTTCAAGGCTGATAGAAAGTGGTGTAAATCCCAGACAAATTCTACTGCTTACATTTACCCGTAAGGCAGCTAATGAAATGCTCAACAGAGCATCAATGGTTCTTGATGAACGATGCAGCAGGGTAGAGGGAGGTACTTTTCACTTCTATTGCAGCAAATTACTTCATACATATTACGAGCAGATCGATTATCCTTCCAATTTCACAATTATCGATGTATCCGATGCAACGGATTTAATCCAGCACATCAGGTCACAGCTAAACTTTCATAAAACAAGGGAGAGATTTCCAAATAAAAATACTCTGTACAGTATTTTCAGCAGTTTTGTTAACAGGCAAAAGCCAATCCTTGAAATTCTTGAAGAGGAGTATCCGCAATTTTTACATCACTTAAATGATATATCAACTATATATGATAAGTATCTGGAGTACAAGATGTTAAATCATGTTATGGATTTTGATGATTTGCTTGTAAATACTAAAAAACTTTTAACGGACAACAAAACTGTTCGCCAGGAAGTAGCAGCAAAGAATCGATTTGTAATGGTTGATGAGTACCAGGATACAAATTTTCTTCAGGCTGAGCTCACCGGGTTATTTAGCTGTTTTCACAATAATGTAATGGCAGTTGGTGATGATGCTCAAAGTATATACTCATTCAGGGGGGCTGACTATAAAAATATTCTACAATTTCCTGATCGATTTAAAGGAAGTAAAATAATCAAACTTGAAAAAAATTACCGCTCCACTCAATCCATTCTTGATTTGGCAAATATTATTTTGGATCAGGCATCGGAAAAATTTGATAAAAAATTGTATACGGATAATGAAAAGGGCGATCTTCCCGGTCTCGTAAAAGCGGCAAATTTGAATGATCAAAGCCGTTTTCTCACTCAAATGATTTTAAATTTACGGGAACAAGGGTATTCTCTGAATGAAATTGCAGTTTTATTCAGAAACGGCAGGGATTCATTTGACCTTGAAGTTGCACTGAACAGCAAAAATATCCCATTTGTGAAGTTTGGGGGGCAAAAATTTACCGAAGCTGCCCACATAAAAGATGTACTGGCACACGTTAAGGTTTTAATCAATCCTCTTGATACCATTGCCTGGAACAGGATTTTAATGCTTATAGAAGGTATTGGCCCAAAAACTGCTGCAGAACTTTTTAACTGGATTCGAAAAAGTAAAAATCCTTACAATCTGACGGATGCAAATATACTCAGCGACCGATACCTGGAACAGTTAAAAGCACTGGCACGTCTGTTTACAGATCTTCAGGGCTTAAAAACCCAGGTCGATGAAGTGCTTCTTCGAATTGTTGAGTGTTATAGAAGTTTTTGTAAAAAAAGATTTGATGATTTTCCGAAAAGAATCAAAGATCTTGAAACATTTATTGATATTTCCGGCAAGTACCCGAACCTTCAAAAACTTCTCGAGGAAATTGCATTGGACCCAATTGAATCTACAGCAGTTGATACCGACCCTTCACAAAAAGATGAACCACCACTTGTTTTGAGTACAATCCATTCAGCCAAAGGCCTTGAGTGGAAGATCGTCTTTATCATTCAATGTCTTGATGGAATTATTCCATCAGGTTATGCGGTTGAAAGTGATGAGAAGATGGATGAAGAGATCAGATTGCTTTATGTGGCGTGTACGAGAGCCAGGGATCAGCTTTTTTTCACATATCCGGTGCTGTACCAAAGCAGATATGGTGATTATTTTACAAATCCATCGCGTTTTTTAGAGAAGTTTCCGGATAGTTTGGCAGAACCGTGGCTCCTGGTTGAAGAAGAATCGAATCAAAATCTTATTCTACCATCAGATAATGAAAATTATGTCTAATCTTCGAGTTGATTTAGAAGGCGATGCTGCCTGAATATTTCTACAATCATCCAGACTAATGGGAGGGGAGGGAATAGAGCTGATAGAATAATAATCAATGTCTTGTGCCTATGCTGAAAATCTTCACCACATATCCCTGCAAGCCCGGTAACCCATAATATAGCAAGCAGAAATATGAATAATGCTACAAACAACGATCCGATAAATCCAAACGTATTATAAAAAGACTCAAGCATTAGCTGACTATAAAATTCATTAACTTATCTTCTTACAGACTAATTTAATCAATTCTAAGTTCAAAAAATAAAATGTTACCAACAGTATCAATTGTAGGTAGGCCTAATGTAGGCAAATCTACATTATTTAACAGGTTAATCGGGCAGAGGCAAGCTATTGTACACGATGAATATGGAGTTACCCGCGACCGTCATTATGGGGAAAGTTTTTGGAATGGAAAAACTTTTACTGTAATTGACACAGGCGGTTATCTGCCTGATGACAAAAATGTAATTACAGTTGGTATTCGTGAACAAGTTCATATTGCAATCACGGAATCTGATGTTATCCTCTTTGTCGTTGATGTTATGAGTGGAATTAATATGCTCGATCAAACAGTTGCTGACGTTTTACGCCGGCAGAATAAACCCGTTTTGGTTGTCGCGAATAAATGCGATAATGAACATCTTACGATGAATGCAAGTGAATTTTACACTTTGGGGTTTAATGAGATCTTTTCAGTTTCCTCAATAAGCGGAACCGGAACCGGAGATCTTCTCGACAGAGTAACCGATTTATTACCCGAAGAAGTTGAAAATGAGCAGGATGCACAACCAAAAATTGCATTTTTGGGACGTCCAAATGTAGGTAAAAGCAGTTTAATGAATGCTCTTTTAAAAAGTGAGCGGTGTATTGTAACCGAGATTCCGGGTACCACAAGAGATTCAATAAATAGTGAACTTGAATTTGAAGGAAATAAGCTGACTATTGTGGATACAGCCGGCCTGCGCAAAAAAGCAAAGGTAAAAGAAAATATAGAGTTTTACAGCACGGTTAGAACAGACAGAGCACTTAAAGAGTGTGATGTAGCTGTTTTAATGCTTGATGCAAATATGGGTTTTGATGTGCAGGACAAAAGGATCTTGAGAGAGGCAGAGAAATACAACAAGGGTATCATCATAGCTCTGAATAAGTGGGATCTTGTTAAGGAAAAAGAAACCAATCTTTTAAAAGAATTTCAAAAGTATATTTATACAAATGTTCCAATGATGAATTATATTCCGATTATTTCAATTTCAGCATTAACAGGTCAGAGAATTGAGAAAGTTTTAAAAACTGCATTAAAAGTTATCAGTGAGAGAAAAAAGAAAATTCCAACTCCGATATTGAATGATTATATCAATTCTATACTGAAAGAACACCCGCTGCCGGTAAAAAGGGGGAAAAAATTAAAAATACAATATGTAACACAGGTTAAATCGAATCCGCCGGTTTTCAAATTTTTTATGAACAATCCTCAGGAACTTCCTGCTAACTACAGACGGTTTATAGAGAATAAATTACGGGAAGAGTTTGGATTCGAAGGT
>JBHJOO010000244.1:0-5184 GCA_050329675.1 Balneolaceae bacterium | reverse complement strand
TGGAATTTGAATTTAGTATTCCGGACGACAGTGAACCAGTTTCTCTTATATTTGCCCTGCCTGATACGGAAACCGAAGGTTGGACATTTCAAATTACAAGTGAAGCACCATGGGTCAGCTTTTCGAACAATGAAGGATCTGTACCAGCCACGGTTGAACTGGAAATTAATCAGGGCGGGCTTGAAGAAGGCGATCATGAGGCAATGCTATCTCTGACAATCCAAAACGGAAATTACGAAACTGTATTTCAAATACCGTTAACAATGCATCTTGGTAAAGATCTGTTTGTATCTCTTAATGATGAAGAAGATCAGGAAATACCTGACTCTTACCGGCTCTACCAGAACTATCCGAATCCATTTAATCCAAGTACAACAATTCAATATGATGTAAAGGAGCGGGTGCACGTTGTTCTCCGGATTTACAATGTTCTCGGGCAGGAAGTTACCACGCTGGTAAACACACCCCAAACGCCTGGCCGTCATCAAGTCGTCTTTGACGCCAGCAGATTTTCTTCAGGCCTTTATCTTGTTGTCATCCAAATGGGTGATTTCAGGGCAGTAGGAAAGATGATGCTACTAAAATAAAAGCAAAAAGAAAAATCCATAATTCAGCAGTTGAGAAAGTCATAAAGTTAGGTTGTATAAGTTCAAATTAACATATTTACTACCTACTACCTACTACCTACTACCTACTATCTGCTGCCTTCTACCTGCTGCCTACTGCCTGCTGCCTTTCACTTTTGCCTTCTCAGCCATCGAGGCTTCAACTGCCAGTTTATCCACCCTGTTATTCAGTTTATTGTTAGCATGTCCCTTCACCTTAATCCATTTTACATCATGTGGTTTCATGACGTTCAGCATTTCCTCCCACAGGTCACGATTTTCCACCGGTTTTTTATCTGCTTTTTTCCAGCCTCGTCTTTGCCAGCCGGTAATCCAGTTTTTGGTAAATGAGTTGATAATAAGGGCACTGTCGCTGTGTATTTTAACAATACAGGGGCGCTTCAGGGCTTTCAACCCTTCAATGATGGCACGCATCTCCATCCGGTTGTTGGTCGTGTGAGGTTCACCACCCGTTAACTGCTTCTCTTTTCCATTGTATTTCAAAAGGGCTGCCCAGCCTCCCGGCCCGGGATTACCGCTGCAGGCACCATCGGTGTAAAGAATAACTTCAGTTTTTTGTTTACTCATTGGATAAAATGTTCAGGTCTTTTTGCAATAGGGCTGCTTTTTCTGCAATCTTTTCAAGCCAGTTTTCATCGTTTTTCCCCGCATAGAGAATAGATCGGGATGAGCTGACAATCGGTATACCCATGTGATTTTTTAATGCGAGTGAAAGCTCTTCTATTGACCCTCCCTGAGATCCGATTCCGGGTATCAAAAGGCTGGCATCCGGATATTTACCCGTCACATGTTTCAACGTATCCGGATGCGTGGCGCCCGCTACAAGGCCGATATGTGTTTTCGATTGTAACACCATTTTAGCCAGATGCTCTGTAATATATGAAGCCATCGTCATGCGCCCTTCAAAACGGCGCAGTAAAAAATCGGCTGCACCGGGATTGGAAGTGGCGGTCAGAACAAAAATTGCTTTTGAGGGCTCTTCTAAAAAAGGATCCAGAGTTTCAAAGCCCATAAAAGGATTCAGGGTAATCGCATCAACATTCAGATGATCAAAAAACGCTTTCTTGTATTGTTGAGCTGTGGAACCAATGTCGCCTCGTTTTGCATCAGCTATAATAATTTTTCCCGGTGGTATGGAATCAACAAGATCTTCGAGTACCCTCCATCCTTTTGAGCCATAGGCTTCAAAAAAAGCTGTATTTGGTTTGTAAGCACAGCAATAGGGTTTGGTTGCTTCGATCACCTGTCTGCAGAAATTGAGAATCAGATCCGTATCATTCGAGAAATGTTTTTTAAATGGTTCGGGTATAAGTTCAGGCCTTGGATCAAGACCAATACATAAATGAGATTCCGACGACCGTACTGCCTGATTGAGTTTTTGGATAAATGTCATAGGTAACAATTCTGTAAGGTTTATCAAGATAGGAATTCTCAAACAAAGATGACTCCGATCTTTTTTATATTGAAACAGTTTTTGGCCGGAATTGAAAATGTAAACATTTAAAAAGCTGTGAATGAATTGGTTTGAAGAGTGGTTCGACAGTCCGTTATACGAAAAATTATATGCATACCGAAATGAGGATGAGGCGGTGTTGCTTGCTCATTTGATCGAACAAGAAATCCCTAAAGATGCATATTCTGATATACTCGATCTGGGTTGCGGACGGGGACGTCATTCGCTTACTCTTGCCGAACGAGGTTATAATGTCACCGGGCTCGACCTTTCTGAAATGGCCATTCGGAAAGCGAAGGAAAAAGCTGCCGATCGTGACTTGGATAATGTTCGATTTTTAGTGAGAGATATGCGCAATCCACTTTCCGAAAGGTTTGATGCCGTTCTGAATCTGTTTACATCCTTCGGATACTTTATTGATGATAATGAAAACGCACTTGTTTTCGATAGTGTAGAAAAAATGTTACAAAAGAGAGGCCGGCTGCTGATTGATTTTATGAATTCAGAAAAAGTTAGGGCAACACTCGTTCCCGAAGAAACAGGATCCTACCGGGAGATCCAATACTCCATTAAAAGATGGATCGAAAATAACATGGTATTCAAGGAAATCAATTTTCATCTAAACGGCGAGTCAAAATCCTATACCGAAAGGGTAAAATTGTATAATGAAGAGTGGTTCAAAAATGAGCTGAATAAGCGGAACTTCAATATTTACCGCTGCTATGGCAGTTATGAAGGTAAACCCTTTGATCCCGAAAACAGTTCAAGGCTGATTTTGCTTGCGGAGAAACAGTAATTTTGTCTTAAGATCCGAAAAATGTTGATGTAGTTGCTGCAAGCATAATATTTATTGAACAATGATTACTAAATGGCAAGTCAGATTTTTATATTCACCCAATGTGAAAGAAAATGTATCTATTGAACCTGCCACATTCAACACTTCATACTACCTACTACCTACTTGCTGTTGCCGACTGCCAAGAAAGAAAAACCTTTGCCCTTACTAAACAATCTGTTTCCGAAGCCGCGCAACCGGTATATTGAGCTGTTCCCTGTATTTGCTGACTGTTCTGCGGGCCACCTTGTATCCCTGCTTTTTTAATCGTTTGGCAAGAGCGTCATCACTCAGGGGTTTTGCTTTATCTTCATTATCAATAATTTCTTTCAGGGCATTTTTAACTTCACGGCTCGAAACCTCCTCACCGCTATCGGTTTCAAGGCCTTCGCTGAAAAAATATTTTAACTCATAGACTCCAAAGTTCGTCTGAACATACTTTCCGTTTACAACTCTCGATATCGTGGAAATATCCAGGTTTACACGCTCGGCAATATCCTTAAGAATCATTGGCTTCAGGCCCTCTCCATATTTGAAAAAATCCTCCTGAAGTGCAACAATCGTTTTCATGGTATTCAGCAGTGTATTTTGCCGCTGTATGATGGATTCAATAAACCACTGAGCCGATTCGATTTTATCTTTGATAAAGGCTTTGGTCTCTCCGTTATCATTGCTCTTTTTCTTTTTTTTGAGATCATCCCACATCTCCTTGTATTTGGGGGATATTCTGAGCGGGGGTACGTTGCGCTGGTTTAATGTAATGACAAATTCACCTTCGTGCTCCGAATCTTCATCCGGTTCAAAATACACTTCAAAGTCGGGTTGAATGTACTGCTGGTTGTCATCATTCGGGTTTGCAACAGCACCCGGTTTGGGATCCAGTCCCTTTATGGTTTCAAAAGCACTTCGCAGCTCTTCGTCAGAGGCATGAAGCCTGTTTTTTAATTTATCAAAGTGTTTTTTTTCGAAGGCATCCCATTCATCTCTCAGCATTTTAATGGCAAGCTCTCTCTCCGGCGAGTGGTTGCTCATCGTTTCGAGCTGTACCAGAAGGCAGTCGCGCAGATCAGAGGAAGCGATTCCCACCGGTTCCAGTTTTTGTATTTGCCTTCTTACTTTTTCAACCTGGTTTTCACTTGTCAGAATACCGTGATTGAATGCTATATTATCCACTACTGCTTCAGGTTCCCTGCGGAAATATCCGTCCTCATCAAGTGAACCCAGTATCTGGGCTGCTATCAGTTTTTCTTCATCATCCAGATCAAGCAGTGATACCTGGTGTTCAAGGTCTTCAAAAAGAGATTCGTGATAGGGATTGGGGAGATCTCTCCAGTCATCATTTCCTGAACCGCCATAGGAAGCATAATGATTGCCTTCATACTCTGTATTGTGCATAAATTCTTCCCAGTCGATCTCTTCATTTTTATCAACCGGATCTACATCTTCATTCTGATTCTGTTCTTCATCCCGTTTATCCCAGTCCTCATTTTCTTCCATGCGGATTTCATCTTCATAAGGATCTGCCTCTTCCAGCACGGGGTTCATTTCCATTTCATTTTTTATCCGCTGTTCAAGGGCAAGGGTAGGCAGCTGCAGTAATTTTATATATTGAATCTGCTGCGGGGAAAGCCGCTGCTGCATCGACTGTTTCTGGCTTAAATGTTGCCCTGTTTTCAGCATAATTATTCGGTCTGTTCTCTTACTTCAAAACAATGAATCCGGAATTCTTCATACCATTCACTGCCATAACGGCGGATCAGTGCTTTTTCTAAAAAGTCGGCAAGATAAATTCCATTCTCTTCACCATTTTTACAACCTGCTCCGCACATATTTTCAATATATTCAAAATTTGCAAAATCCATTCCTGATATTCTTTTTAAACGGACAGGATAAAGATGGCAGCTAATCGGTTTTTCCCATAAAATCCTGCCTTCGTAAAAAGCTTTTTGTATGGCACATTTTGCAACTCTGTTTTCATCGTAGGTTACAAAGATACACTCATTGTTCTCAATGCACGTTATTTCAAATCCTTTTTTTTCATTTTCTTGTACAACACCGTTTTTTTCAACAGCGTCACGGGCCTCAGGCTTCAACTCATCCTTTAACAAATTATACGCTTTACGAATCACAGGAATCTCTTCCCGGCTGACCGGGGCACCGGCATCGCCCACAACACAACAAGCCCCTTTACATTTGCTGACATCACAGGCAAATTTTGTTGTGGCGATCTCTTCCGATAATATAACGTCTTTAACTCTGAACATTGTTTT
>JBHJOO010000157.1:0-3854 GCA_050329675.1 Balneolaceae bacterium | reverse complement strand
AAAGAGAGTCGAAAACGGCTCACTAAGGAAGTAAAATTTTCTTACAAACCTCAGTTCGATTAATATATAAATTAGTTTATTGTTCGAAGTTGTTAAAGGAGTTTCCCTCCGTTAGCTGACGGATCGATAAGCACCTCATTTTCCGTCCTGACACAAATATATACCTCTGGTTCACCAATCGATCCTTTCGGGAAACACTGATAATGCCAATAAAAACAATGTTTACCGCTCTTGGGATGTCGACCTAATTGATCCACACGTTTGAAAGCCTCACGAAACAACTTTTTTGCTACTGTTGGATTATCAAACAAAAATTTTCTTACCGGCATCAATTCCTCAATATGTAACCGAATCGAACTCTTTATTTTTTACCCGGTCACTACTGATCGGAATCTGATTTTTGGCATCAGAAATAGAACCGGTAAAGAAGTTTTAGGTTCCTGCCCGCCTCTGGCAAAATCGACTTAATACGGGATAAGTGATTTCTGTACTCGGTATTGGCAATATTCTCAAAATTCAGGGAAAAAGTATGTAAATACCCTCCTGACGAGAAATTATATTGCGCAAATACATCGTAAACAACATACCCATCAGTAGCCTCTTCAAACGTATCTGTTCTATTTTGTGAGGCCGCAATTCGTGCCGCAGTGCCTATGCTAAGGTTCCGTTGAGGATGGTTCCATTGCAGGTGCAATCGGCTGCTAAGGGGTGGAATCATCGGTACGGCATTTTCACTTTCTCCAAAACGGGCTATGGGAAAGTCATTTTCGTTGGCTATGAAATCTCCCCTGACAAAACTGGCGGATGCTCCCGCAGACCAGACGGGAGAGAATCGATACCGAATATTCGCTTCTGCCCCTGTCATGAGAACTCTCTCCTCTTCAAAAATAAAAATTGTTAAATCATCTCTCCTTGTTGCCCGGCGATTTGAATCACGGGGAAAAATGAAGTTGTTAAACTGGTTTCGAAAAATGGTGAGGTTTAGTTTGGCGCGGGGTAGCTCTGCATTGAAAAAAAGTTCCGCACCCCAGCCTGATTCAGCCCCCAAATCCGGATTCCCTTTTTCAAAAGAAAAGTTGGCAAGGTGTGGGCCTTCTGAAAAAAGCTCTTCGATACCCGGCGCTCTGAATGTCTGCATGACAGTAGAACCAATCTCTATTTGGGGGCGAATAAAGTATGAGGCTTTTACTGACGAAGAAAGGCCGGAAAAAGTTCGTTTACGAATATTTCCGATTAATATCGACGAGCGTTCCTGTTTGGGCCGAACCTGTCGGATATCGAACCTGAGAGCACCTTGTACTGTCCATTTTCCAAAATTACTTTCCTGAAACGTGTATAGTGAAATGGCCTCTTCCGTTGTTTCAGGAGTCTGAGAAAAAGCGCCTGCTGCGTAATCACGAGTTTCACCCCAAATTCCAAAAAGCCCTTTATCGATAAAACCGATTTCATTGTGGTGAAGGTGTATCCTGCCATTTCCGGTCAGTACGCCAAATTCAGACCCCACAATGCGCAAATCTGTATCGAACGTCGGCTTTTCAAGCTCTTCATGATTATAAAATGAATATGTAAAATTTGCATCGAGCCTTCTTAAAAAATCACCCTTTAAGCGAATCTGTGCTTTTAGCTCAGTGTACCGTCTGAACATTTCAATGTCCACACCATTGGGATGGGCATCTGCAATTCCCAAACCTCCCGGAACGCCGTACTTTGTGTCGATAAAGTTACCCGATATTCCAACCATTCCCCACGGTTTGATCAAACTAATACCTGCCGATGCATTGAGGGTGGTTAACCCTGTATTTTCCATTGAGCCAACCGGTGTGGAGATGTCGCTGTTGTTCCGAACGCTTGCATCCACTCTGTATGCAAACTGGTTGCCAATAGGGCCAAGTGCCCGTAATCCTCCTGAAAGCCCATTATTTACACTTTCGGCTTCTGTACTTCCACTCCAGTGTAAATGGTCGGGACGGTCTGTAGGGATTTGCCCCCGAATCACATTAATGACACCTCCAAGAGTATTTGAACCGTGAATTAAAGCAGACGGGCCGCGTATCAGTTCAATGTGTTCTGCGGTCATGGGTTCGATTGCAAGTGCATGATCTGAGGCTGTAGCTGACAAATCACCCGTGCGCCCTCCATCTTCCAGTATCAAAAGCCGATCTCCGCCAAGGCCTCTTAACACGGGCCGTGCAGGTGCAGGCCCCATGCTTCGTTGTGACAGTCCCGGTTCATCATTAAGTGTTTCTGCAATAGTTCTGCCTAACTGCTGGCGTAGATTTCTGCCAGTAATAACGCGTTCAATCGTCGTTGTTTGGTTGTCACGATGGTAACTCGAAATCACCATTACATCTTCCGTTGAGTTGTGCGTCGTGCGCGACATGCGGATAATAATTTCAATCTCCTCATTTCCCGAAATTGTGGCTTCCAAATCGATCGACTCATAAGCAATATGCTGAATCCGAATAGTATAGGTACCCGATGGCACATTACGGATGGTAAATTCTCCATCAGAATGGCTAACCACGCCACGATCCAGTTCATTCACAAATATCGTTGCATTAAAAATTGGCAGATCTGTTTCGGCATCTTTTAGTAAGCCGGAAATTACACCATTGCTCTTTATTTTATCATGTCCATTTACATCGAAATGAAGACATAAAAATAGAATGCTCAGGAATAAAATGACCTTGTGGCCTTTTTCAGATAAACTCAATGGATCATTCAATTTGGTTGAACATGCAGGAGAAACAGCTGAATACGATCATCAATCGCTCTTGTTTACGTAGATTGGCAAGGGTACGGGAACCAAATCTGAGTGGTCAATATGGAATAAATTGATTCTCAAATCTGTACGGCCGTCTTGCAAAAGATCTATTGAAAACTTCCAGGTTTCTACTTCTTTATTATAGATGGCCTGGAGGGTCCGGTCTTGCACTGGCATTTCCTGGCGTGTATTTGGCTGCAGATATTCAAAAAGTAAATTAAATTCGCCGGCCATTCCTGCTGTTCCGCCCGATTCTTCACCAAACTCCGCAAGATCAAACACCACTTCGTTCTGATCAATCCAGCGTATACGAAACTGTCCGATTTGTAAGCTGTTAAACAGTTGTTCGCTAAATACAAGAGCGGAATCTCCTTGTACAAGCTCCTTGAAATGATTGCCTGGATCGAATTCATATTCTCGTTGAAAGTATCGTACCAGCATCTGGTCATCTAACAAAAGCTGAAAGCCGATAGCAGGCGCATGCTCGCCAAAATTTTCTGAACTTGCAGGGTTATCTTCACAGGCAGTGAAAAACATGCCTGTGAAGATTGCTGCAACCAGAATCAGCGTACTTTTTGAATAATTAACTGTTTGAAAATTCATAGCACTTCGGGTTTAGGAATTATCTGATTCTTTCGTGTCTGATATGCGGATATTTTCCAGATTCATCCGTTAGCTCGTATTCTTCCACAACAATTGGAAGAGGGTTACTTGCACGGAATACGATCTCTTCCTGCGATGCGCAGTTTCTAACCTGGTTAACTCTTGTATTTTCACCTTCAATACTCTCAAGTGAAACGACATCATCGCAGCTATCGACACGAACCGTCATTCCCAGTGTACCTTCATAATCTGCCCGGATATGAAATCTCCACGACTGATCAGATCCGTGTTGTTCAATGTTCGCTTTTCTGCCCTCAATGCCTTCGGTCCACTCAACGTTCAGGCGAAAAAAGCCTTCAGGATTGAGCTCATCACCTGAAACATCTCCGGACGCTCCTTGTACACGTTCTTCAGGAAGAGTTAGAACGGTGCCATCATCCATGATAAATTGAATTCCGAGTGGAACGGTAAAATATCGGCGGCTGCT
>JBHJOO010000603.1:0-6743 GCA_050329675.1 Balneolaceae bacterium | reverse complement strand
GACGGATGCCGAATCATACTATTTTAAAGATTATGAAACAGCACAATTTTACAGGAACCATCTGGCTGCTTTAGGTCATCGAACTGCAAAAGTAACCTATGTAAATAATTACTATGGATACAGCCGCCCCGGCTATGTTTATACCGGATTTTATAATCCGTATTATTATAGTGGATTTTACCATCCTGTGGCCTATTATCCTGTATCACATTATTACCCGGGATCCAGATTCCATTTCAGTTTTCACTTTGGGCATAGTTATCACAGATATCCGTATTACAGCAGGGTTTATTATCCTTATGGAACATATTTTGGATATGGTTACAGGCCCCATCACAGAAGAGCTTACATTCATCATGGCAGCACGTTTGTACACACTGGTTCAGGTGTAAGCAGAACACGGACTGTTCGTTCTTCCGGGTTGTCTTCGAGAGGTACAACAAGAGATGCGCGGGTGAGGAGTAATGCGAGGTCAACAAATGTTCAGGGCAGCCGCAGCTCCAATATCGATACCAGAAGAAGTACTGCAATTCGCAGTGATGTGCGGCGTACCGGCAGAACCGGTTTGACTGAAACGAGAACGCGTATTAACAATAATGCCCGTTCCTCTTCGGTAAGAACCAGATCAGCTGTCAGGTCTTCGAATACAAGATCAACAATCAGGACGAATGATAACGCAAGAAGTTCACGTTCAGCTGTGAGATCAACAAGAAGTAATTCATCCAACCGGGGAACTGTGAACAGATCGTCCAGCTCTTCATCCAATAGGGGAACGGTGAACAAATCATCCGGCTCGTCATCCAATAGGGGAACGGTAAACAGATCATCACGAAGTTCTTCAAACAGAGGAACAGTAAAACGTTCATCGGGGGCTTCATCTGAGCGGAGTTCAAGTCGAAGTTCAAGGAGTTCGTCTTCAAGAGGTAATAATTAATCGTTTTTAATTTGTATCATCAAACAGGAATTAAATTTAGCAAAAATGTCGAGCCAAACTTTTACTGCGGCTATTACCCTATTACTTTTGTTGGTGATTTCAGCGGCTGTTTCTGCACAAAACAGTAATAACCCGCTTCTTTTTAGTAATCAGGCACTGTTATTGGGTGATCAAAGAAGTGCTGATGATCCGGTGACCATGATTTTACCGGGAATGGCTCTTAATTCAGGATTTGGATCTTTTCTTGATAATCCGGCCGCCATGGCAATGTTTGAGGAAAGTTTTTTAGAAGCCGGTTTTGCATTCAGAAGAGTTGATGAAGACAGCCGTTTTCTTGGCAATACCCAAAACCTGACTGATAATCAAACAACACTATCGAATATTGGATTTGTTTATAAACTACCGACCCGGCAGGGAAGTTTTGTAGTTGGCGGAGGTTTTAATCAGCAATCATTTTTTAACCGCGCACTTGGGGTAAGCGGAAGAAATAACAATGCTACAATTACAGATCAGTTTAAAATTCCCGGAAATACTTTTGAAGATATCGCATTTAACACATTTGCCATTGATTATGGCGATGTAGATGAAACATTTCTGGAGTCGATCTTCAGAATAGGCTTTGAAACTTTTCCCGGAATCAGGCAGGAAGCTGAAATAACCAACAGAGGATATACCGGTGAATTTACCGGTTTTATCGGGACAGAATTTCAAGAAAATCTTTTTATAGGATTGAGCTTGGGAGCAACTTCAGGTTCTTTCAGGTTTAACAGAAGATTTCTTGAAATTGACGAATTTAACGATTTTGAAGGTGATTTTATCGATACTTCAGGTGATGGAGAGGGTGATACGGATATTGATACAATCCTTTTATCTGACAAAGTAAGAACTGACATGACCGGCTTCAGGGCACGCCTGGGTGCTATTTACAAATTAACCCCATGGCTAAACATAGGAGGCAGTTATACATTCAAGTCAAGGCTGAATATAGATGAGACATTTGATGCCAGAATACTTACAACAATGGACAATGGGGTAGAATTTGAAGATGATATATTCGGTAATTTTTCATACAGAGTTTCATTCCCGGCACGAGCAGGTTTTGGTTTTGCTATTGACAATTTTGAAGGTTTTACGCTTTCATTTTCTACTGAATACGTTCAATTCAGTAACACAAGAATTAATTTCAGAGATGATGCTCTTTTTGAAGAACAGCAACAGGAAAACAGGTTTATCTCCGAAACTTTCGATGATGTGTGGAATTTCAGGATTGGTGCTGCATATGAAGTAAATCCATTGTTTACTGTAAGGGGTGGGTATGGATATCAGCCATCAAGGTTTAAAGACGGAAGAGATGACAGAAATTTGTTTTCTGCCGGATTTGGTGCTGCGTTAACAAATAGAATAGGATTCAATATTGGAGCACAGTTGATAAAATTTGATGAAACATCTACGGTTTTTGATTTCGAAGATCAAAATTTTAACATTCAATCTGAAGTTGCAGACCGTAATGTAGATCAAATTCAGGTGCTTGGAACACTCAGGCTTAAGTTTTAATTTTAATAACGAGTGTCCCGGAGCGTAAAATTCCGGTTAATCATCGAATTTAAACCTGTTCATTTTCATTCATCTTCGACATCTTCTTTTGTCTTCTTGGGATTTATACTCAATACAGCAGTATCAACATGGCGCACAATATTGGCTGTGGTACTACCCATCATCAAATAATTAATGCCCGTTCTGCCTACAGTTGACATTACAATTAAATTGTAATCATTTTGCTTGATATGTTTTAAGAGTTCTTCATGGGGAGAATCGGACGATATAATCACCTCTGAAGTAAACTGATCAGGTATTTCATAAAAATATTCCTTTTCAACCAGTTTGAGGCGTTCCTTGCGAATTTCCATGAGAGACATGTCACTTTCATCCTCGGTAAATTGTTCAAAACTTAATACATGAACAAGATGGATATGACCGCCCGTTTTTTTTGCAATATCAACTGCATAAGGGAATGATATGGCTGCATTATCTGAAAAATCGGTTGTTACCAAAATCTTTTTAAAATCATCGACATACGATTTATCTTCCACAACCATAACAGGAACCGTAGCAAGGCGCAAAACTTTCTCAGCTACGGAACCAAGTAAAAATCTTGAAAAACCTGTTCGCCCATGCGTACTCATGATGATATAATCAAAATCATCAGAAATATCTATGATACACTGAGAAGGACTGCCAACACCGACAATTGGATCTCCCAATTTGGACTTGTCAACAAACTCTTTGGCTACTTCTTTCAGCCTTTCTTTTATATTTTTTTCAATTTCTTCAAAGTCTCTATGAACCGGTGTATTTAAACCAAAAGCATAAGGTTCATCCAGTTCTGAAATCGGTATATGTGAATGGAAAGGCGTTATGCTTGCATTTTCATATAAATTGCAAAATTTACTGGCAACTTCAAGTGCTTTCGTACTCAGGTCAGAAAAATCTAATGGAACTAATATTTTCATAAGAAAGGATTAATGGGTTAATATCTATACAATTTGATCATTATTATTGAAATATAAAAATCACAAGTACTTTTTGTGAAGCAGGAAATAACGGTTCGGCGTTTGTGCAGCCTGGCGATCAATTTAAAAGTTTTGTAAGAAACCCATGCCGGTCTGCACGCTCATCTTTTGCACGCGAAGCGCTCATTTTCTGAACACGAAGTGAAACGCTTGTTAACCAACCTTGTGCGGATCATCAGGCAACATCTGTCTCGTATGCCAAATGGTCAACATGTCAATTTGGTTGGTTTTTAATTCATAAACCAACCGATAATTTCCGTGAGTAATCTCACTGATTTCAGGTCGTCTGAACCCTGGGACCATTCTACCACTTTCCGGTTGATTGCTTAGTTTTTGACACTGTTCAAAAACATCACGCGCCCATTTTATAGCCGTCGGAACATGGTCAAAGGCAATGTAATCGGTGCATTCTTCAATACGATCAAGAAACCGATCCGTAAAAATTACTTCCATTTAGAAAGGTGCTTTTCGATTCTTTCTTTGGCCTCTGCCATCGAATGGGTTTTCCCTTGCTCTACTTGCAGTTTGGCTTCAAGTAAGTCTTCAAGCATCTCCATTTTGTTTGTAAAACGTTCATACTCTGAAACGTCCATCAGTACAGCTGCACTTTTGCCATGTTGAGTAAGAATAATCGGCTGTTTTTCATTTTTCAGGCGCTTAACAAAATCCGCCGATTTTTTACGGAATTCGGAAAGGGGTTCGATGTCTTTTGAAATTGAAATATTCATATCAGTACTTTAAAAGATTTTTTGTGTACTGATAAGATACTCAATTCGACTTCGACTTACAATGGTGGGGTAGGTTGGTTAACATGTTTTTATTTAGTATTGCGTCAGCTATTAAGTGTCGGTCAGGTCATCGGATGAGTTTTCCCGAAAATACAAGCATTTTTATGTGCTTGAAATGATTCATAGCTGACTCATCCGATGACTAACATAACCTCACTATTAAGGTTGACACAGCAGAAAAGAATATCCTGTCTTTTCAGTTTACATGGTTGACCTCACCGACATCTGACTTATAAATATGCCTGTTATATCATTAATGCCGCTACACTAATAATAGTGATTTTTATCCGAGGTGCGTTTTCTTAATATCCAGTGTACGATTGGCGGGGCTATAAAAAGTACGAGAATAAGGTTTCCGGTAAATTTATAAATCAGGAGTGCAGCCAGAATACAGAGTAATAGAAACAGGATTGATATGAACCAAACTTTTTGATTGATAGTCATTATATCAGGTTGCTTCTATCCGGAGTATTTCAAGTGGTGTATTTTTAAAAATGTGTCTGCTGCCATACCAGCCCATTGCTACAACGCCTAAAATCACAAGGAATGTAAGCAAAATTATAATTCCGAAATCAGGTACAAACTGTACATCAAAAAAGTAATATGCAAGCAGATAACTGCCGGCAAGTGAGAGTGCAAGCCCGGTAAAGCAGGCTAGAATCCCGAGCATGATGAACTCAACACTTTGAATGCTGCTGATCTGGGTTTTAAGGGCACCGAGAGTTCTGAGTAATACGGATTCCTGGGTACGTTGATTTTTGCTGAGAGAGAGTGAACTTGCAAGTACGATAAATCCGGTTATAATTGTGAAAAAAGCCATAAATTGAACCACTAAAGAAATTTTATCCAAAAATTCCTGAACACTTTTAAGAACAATTCCGATGTCAAGTGCTGATACATTCGGATGTTCAGCTACCACACGTTGTTGTAATTGTTGAGAGGCCTCTTCATTATTGGATTTTAACACCAATGCAAAAAACTGTGGTGCCGGTTCAAGAACACCTGTAGGAAAGAGAAGAAAAAAATTAGGTTCAGGCCGCTGAAAATCAACATCCCTTACACTTGCGATTACGGTTTTAACCGGAACTCCCTGCACATCGAACGTCAGGCTGTCGCCAATACTCAGATTTAAATCATCCATAATTCGTTTTTCCGGAGAGATAGGTACTACACTGTTTATGCCATTCGCTTTACCAATCCATTCTCCCTCAAGAAGTGTTTCGGAATCTCTTAAATGTTCACGATAGGTCACACGATATTCCCTCGATAAAGCCCATCTGCTTACATTCACAGTCGTATCATTTCTGAGATCTGAAACGCTACGCCCTTTCACTTCCTGAATCCTCATTGATACAATAGGTACATTCTGTAAAACTGTGGCACCTTCTGATTCAGCAAGCTGTAATACAGATTCATTTTGATCGGATTGAATATCATAAAACACAAGATTGGGCGCATCATCACCCAGTTGTGTATCGATCGTATTTACAAGCATATCCTGGCTTAGATAGAGAGTACTTATAAGCAGAACCCCCATACCAATGGTGGTGGTTAACATCCCGGTCTGATTATTCGGCCTGAAAAGATTGGCGGAACCCTGTCTCCATATATAGGAAAATGAGCGAAGACGCAGGTTTTTTATCACAATCATTAAGAATTTGGCGGTCATAAGAAGAATAAAGGTAAACGCAATCAGGACAGCACTAAATATAAATCCAGCAGGATAATTGTCAAGAAGATACCCTACTGTCAATGAAATAAACATAAATACGGATATACCAACAGCCGCCTTCATTTTAAAAGAAATAAATTGCAGGGGTGAATGGTCAAGTTTTCTGAGAGTCGAAAGCGGCGATATTTTAGTGGCACCAGCGATTGGAAGTGCTGCGAAACCAAGGCTCGTAAAAAGGCCGAGAATCAGCCCGGCAAAAATTGCCTGAATAGAAATGGATTGAGTTGCTTCGAATGGCAAAAAATCGGCAAACAATGCAGGCAGATAAAATTGAAATCCAATACCAATGGCAATGCCGATAACAGATCCAATCAGCGTCATTACTGTAATTTGTATTACAAATATAGTGGTTATTTGTTCTGTTGAAGCGCCAAGGCAACGTAGTGTGGCAACTGTTTCAATTTTTTTTCTGATATAAACATACATGGCACTTGCAACTCCTAAACCACCCAGAAGAAGTGCTATTAAACCGATAAGGCCAAGAAATTTTGATAAATTATCAACAATATTCGCAAACTGCCGCTGCCTCGATTCTACGGTTGTTACACCAACCCTGTGTTCGCGTGCCAGGGGCCGGATGATTGAAAGAGCATTATCCAGATTTTCACTGTTTTCAAACTTGAGATAAGTTTTGTATTGAACTCTGCTGCCTCGCTGCAGGAGCTGTGACTCTTCAAGAATACTTGCAGGGATATATACTCTCGGGCCAATAAGTGCAA
>JBHJOO010000418.1:0-3713 GCA_050329675.1 Balneolaceae bacterium | reverse complement strand
GACATCCTCCATTTGTATAACTGCCTTTAATTCGACCATTATTTTATTTTCTACAAAGAAATCCACTCTTCTCTTGCCTAAAATTCTGTTTTTGTAATGGATTTCCATTTCAAATTCATGTAAAAAATGCAGATTGGCTTCCTGCAATTCCATTGAAAAAGCACGATGATAAATCTTTTCCTGAAACCCGTTTCCCAATACTGAATGAACTTCCATAGCACAACCTATTATCTTTCCGGTTAGCTCACTCAAAGGATAATCCTTATTAATATAGCTCATAATAAGTCTCCATTTTACTAATTGATGAATATAAATTAACCGAACTTTGACTCAAAGAATCAAGTATCATACTCTCTGCTACATAAATTCAGAACCTGAATAATTTGCCATCATAACGGCAACAGGTTGGCGTCTCTAAGCTACCACACTCTGCATAACAGATTGAGTATTTACCCAGTAAATTGATAGCTTAAAAAGCTATCAAAAATCACAGCCCATCACACGAATCATATTAATCATAGCTCAGCTTCGGCAGCTATATATCCGAACGCCGGCCAGTTTCCGGTTTCAAGAACGTTTCTCCAGATGCTGAAAGCCCGTTCTTCTCTGCCATTGATGTAGTGCCAGTTACCAATACCGTATCCGATGGTTGAGTTTTGAAGAGCATCCCCGGACGAATCAAGTAAACGGTCGGGTGAAAACAGGCCTTTAAATGCCAGCAGCAAATCGTGATACGAATGATTTTCAATTACTTCCATTTCTTCAGAAATTTGAAGAAGAAGACGCCCGGCTTTTTCATCTTGTCCCGAACGGCGCAAAGCCATATAGTACCAGTATACTGTAGCTACGATCATATCATCATTTGTGGAAACGTTCAGGCATTTTTCATAAGCATCGGCTGCGGATTTAAAATCGCCTTTAATATAATGTGCCAGCCCAAGATGGTACCAGATATTAAAATGAAGAGTAGTTCTGGGCAGATTCAGGGGATTTGGTAAACCGTCTTCTTCAATTTTATCGTTCTGATCCCGAACAAGGCTTGCAGCCATTTCGAGATCCCTGATTGCATGATCGGGCATGCGCAGGGTTATATAGCGGTGCCCCCGGTGCCGGTACATTTCCGGATTTTCGGGATGTTTATAAATTCCTTCCGTAAAAATCCGCACTGCATCACGATATTCGGCGAGATAAGCACTTCGCCTGCCCATCCAGATAATCGCATCAGGATCTTCGGGGTCGAATCTGTATTTTTCCGTGGCATTTTTCAGGTCTCTTTCAAATTCATCAATTTGATCAGGATGAATCTCCGGCTTCATAAGCGTATCGCCCAAAAATGAAATCGCCTGTGCACCCTCTGGCAGATCAGGCAGTTGTGGCGATTCTGTACAAGCTGTTACGATGAGAACACAGAAAATGTATAAGCTAACAATGAATATTTTATTATTTGTACGCATAGATCAGTTTGTGGAAAATGTAATCAGATCTGAATCTTTTTCAGCCAGATTCCGGACAAGAGTTCGAACGTGCCTGACTACTCTTTCAGTACCCTGATAGTTTATTTTATCTGCAGTATCCGAAGCACGATGATAATTTTCATGAGTTCCGGTAAAGTAATGCAGCACCGGGATACCTGCTTCATAAAAAGGTGCATGATCACTGGCGCCGGTTCCTGTGCCCGGTGTCCGTATTTGAAGTGTATCGTCATCTGATTTTTCAATCAGATCATTCCAGATTCCGGATGAACCTGTTCCCAAGATCGTCAGCGTATTGTCATTTAACCTGCCAATCATGTCAAGGTTAATCATTGCATCAACAGTGTGAAGATCAATGACCGGATTATCTATGAAATAGCGTGATCCGAGCAGGCCAAGTTCTTCACCTGAGAATGCAATAAAAAGAATACTTTTTTTAGCCGGGTATTCAGAAAAGTAATGAGCCAGTTCAAGTAAACCTGCGGTTCCCGATGCGTTATCATCCGCACTATTATGAATTTCAGGTTCAGTTCCGCTATCCATTGAAATAAATCCGCCCATTCCCTGTCCATCATAATGAGCACCAATTATTATCCACTGTTGTGGTTCTTCGGAACCTCGCACATAGCCAATTACATTCCTGGATGTGTAATTCTCCATTTTCATTGCCTGAACCATAGGGCCAAGCAGTGCAAATGCCTGGTAATAACGTCCGTCTTTTGCAGCAGGAATTAAACCAAATTCCTCAAATTTTTCAGCAATGTAAGCTGCAGAGATTGCTTCTTCACGGGAACCTGCCAGCCGGCCCTTCATTTCGTTTGAAGCCAAAAATTCAATATGGCTGCGTAAATCAGCGGCATCGATTTCCGGTGAGAAGGGTGATTTATTGACGTCTGTACCACAACCACCCGATACAATCAGAAGAATTATGAATAATAGAAAATCCCGGGGGAATCCTTTATTGGTGACACGGAGCATAATATTTAATGATTAAGATTCCAGGATGGTAATCTGCATACCTTGAAGAGTTACATTTTAATTAATCCGAATGTTAATCGGAACTTTTGTCTCATCCCAATGGATAACAAGATCTGCATCTGAAGCGGTTACATTTTCAAAATAGATTATCATCTGTTCCGCGAAATAACTTTCTTCCGGAGTCACTTCGAATCGGACTACGTCAGCTGATTCATCATAACGAGTGCCCCAGGTAAGCGTTTCATTAATTATAATTGTCCACTGATCATCATCCGGAATCGTGAAGAGGGAATAGGTTCCTGCTTCAATTTCATTGCCTTCAACTAAAACATTATCTGAAAAAGTAATAGCTGTAGATTCATTTGCCCCGGTTCTCCAAACTTGCCCAAGCGGTACAAGTGAACCAAAAATCAATCTTTCATTGACAGAGGGCCGTCCATAGGTAACTTCCACAACCGTTGTGCCGATTGTCTGGCTTACTGAAGCATTCGGACTGGATCTGGGCTGTTGATTTGCCCTGTTCTGAGCATATAAATGAATTACTGTAAATAATTGAATAGAAAAGATTAACATTAATATTGTAATTGACTTCTTCATCTTGCTTTATTAATTGATTAATACTCCATTGCATTAATTTAATAACGAATGAGATTTAATTTATGTTGGTAATGATATTTTTTGAATTTTATTTATAATAATTAAAACTTGAATTAGTTGATTTAAAAAATAAGTTTCCAAAAAACAAAATATAATAAAGTCAAATTTATAATTTAATAAAACACTCCAAAATAGTGATATGAATTGAAAAATCTATAGTTTATTTTTTAAAGTTTGATGAACTAAAATACTAAATTTGAATTCTAAGCGGATAAAAATCATACCCATCCCTTTTTAATGATTCCACAAAATGAAGAACTTTGAAAAAATCAAAAAAGGATAAATTTAATTTGGAAAATATTTTTTTTTTTTACTTATTTGTAAGCATTCAACAATTAATTAATTAATGGAGGTTATATGATAAGTTATACCGGAATTAAAAAGGTGGTCGTTTTATTTTCAACATTAGTTGTTATATCGTCATATTTCATTTATGAAGGTCATTCACTCAGTGCAGTGAATTCAAATAATTACAATGCAACGACAGGAGTTGATCATAAGAATGTTTGTACAACTGTATTTGGTTCCAGTTGCAGCTCTGTGTCAGGTGATTTATGTGGAACACACGTAAGTGGCGGAACTACATATTACTGCAGGGCTGGTAAT
>JBHJOO010000373.1:0-3745 GCA_050329675.1 Balneolaceae bacterium | reverse complement strand
AAGCTGAAAACACCATACATATTTCCCATGTCGGTAAGTGCCACAGCTGGCATTTCCAGCTCTTTTGCTTTAGCTACGAGGTCTTTTATTCCGGCAGCCGCCTGCAGTACCGAATATTTTGAATGGCAGTGAAGGTGAGAAAAGGGTACATCAATCTGAGTTTTTATTTCCGGTTCTTTTGGCAGCTCAATGGTTTCTTTCGATTCCTCTGTTATAGAGTCTCCGCCATTTCTTCTCAGCTCCTCTACTTTTGGCATATATGTTTCCGGATTGATCCATGTACTTGCCTTTTTCCCCGCAACATCAGAATCCGCAGGTAAAACAGGGTTGATAATACCAATTCTAATCAATTCCAGAAAACACCTTGCCGTTGCATCCACATCAGCTGCTGCATTGTGTGCTTCTTCAAATCCAATATCAAATAATTTTTCGTGCAATTCTGCAAGAGTTGGCCATTTGTATCTGCCGCGGCCACCGGATAATGCACAGTATTCAGTAGATTCTTCCTTTGTATCTATGTGAAGTTTTGAAGGAAGTGGGTTTTTTATTCTGCGGCGCAGAAATTCGGCCCCCATTATATTCAGGTCAAATTCAAGATTATGGCCGGCAATAAAGTGCACAGACTCCACTTCTTTCATAAAGATCTTAAGTACCTGATCCAGAGGATGTCCCTCGCTGATAGCCCGTTCAGTTGAAATTCCATGAACTTTTTCTGAGTTGAACGGAATAGTAAAACCATCCGGTTTGATTATATAATCTCCGGATGAGATAAGTTTGCCAGAAACATCATGAACCTGCCATGCAAGCTGAACACATCGCGGCCAGTTGTCGAAATCCGTCAGAGGTGCTGAATAGTTTTGTGGAAGTCCGGTTGTTTCTGTGTCAAAGATGAGATACATATAGCTAATCCAGATCTGTAATGTTCAATTTTATTGATTACAAATATAGCAGATTTGTTTTCAAATTATAAGCTTGCTCTAAAAAAACAGAAAGAATATTGATCCGTTTTTGTGCGCTGATATTAGCAATTAACGGAGAGCAGCCTCGAACTCAAGGCTGCGTGGAATCTCCGGAGCCAAACTTGCTGGTCAGGGGAAAACTTTCCATTTTCTGATTTATCTTGATCTCGTATGAAGCAATTATTTATTCTTTTCAATTTATTACTGCTGTTCTATCCCCACATATTGTATTCTCAGGGGTTTAATGTGTTTAGCGGCCGGAATCATCCCTATCTGAACTGGAAGGTAGCTGAAACTGAACATTTTCAAATTATTTATCCGGAGAGAATTTCCGGAATTGAGGCTCAGGCGGCAGCTATAGCTGAAGAGTCTTACGTGATACTATCAAAAAACCTGGATGTAACTTTCAATCAGAAAATTAGAATCTACCTCTCGGATGAAGATGAAATAAACAACGGTTTTGCCGTTCCAATTGGAAATGGCCATACCAATATCTGGGTTAATCTGAACGATTACATTGAAATCTGGACCGGCAGGGAAAAGTGGCTCCGAAAGGTAATAGCCCATGAGCTGGCTCACATTTTCCATTTCAGGGCAATACGAACAAATATGGGCCTTTGGCAATTTGTAACAGGCGATCCCCTTCCTTCCTTTTTTACCGAGGGGCTGGCACAATACCAAACCGAAGTATGGGATTCACAGAGGGGCGACCGCTGGCTGCGAATGGCCGTTTTCGATGACAGGCTCGATTATGACGATGGGCAATCCATATACAACGGGCGTTTGATGTACGCAATCGGCAACTCGCAGCTCCGGTTTTTTGCAGAACAGTATGGTGATTCCACACTGGCTGATATACTTAAACAGAGAAAATCTTTTTTGGGATTTTGGGAGCAGCATGATTTTTTTCATGCCTTTGAAGAAGCCACAGGTGTTTCCTATTCCAATTTCAGAGATAACTGGCGTAAGCAGATCAATATTTACTACAACACACTGGCCTCGCAAATGGAACGTGTTGATTCACTGTCAGCCGAACCGCTTTCACTTCCCGGAACGTTTTTTTTTGATGTAAAACAGAGGCCGGGTAAAAATCAGGTTGCCGTTTTATCCCTGCCATCGATGAATCGCCCGGTGCGAAGGCTTTATCTGAATAACCGTAATGAAAATGATAATCGTAAAAGCCGGATTCTTGCTGAAGGCAGTATCAACCCTGACCTCTCCTGGAGTGCTGATGGAAGATTTATTGCCTATTCCCGTACAGTTCGCGGTAAAAATTCATCCATAGTAAACGACATTTTTATTTATGACCTGGAAGAGATGGCAGAAAAACAGATAACCTTCAGCCGGCGCGCAAGCTCACCATTGTTTCATGAAAATAGCCAAACCATATCCTATATCGTTAATGAAAACGGAACGGCTAATATCTATCGGCGGGATCTTGAAAGCGGTGAAGAGTACCGTATCACAAATTATACCGGCGATATTCAGATGAAGTGGCTGATATGGAATAATAGCCGAAAAGAGTGGCTGGTTTTCAGGTTTGATTCAAAAGGGAACCGCCATTTGGTTTTGATTAACGAATCTGCCGGCAGTGAAACCATTTTGGATGATGGAGATATCGATAACCGGATGCCGGTTTTTAATCCGTCTGGCGATCAAATTGCATTTACATCATTACGTGATGAAGTTCCGAATGTATTCATTTATGATCTAAAAACAGACAGCATCCGGCGTGTAACAAATGTGATAACCGGTGCTGAGGTATACGACTGGGTTCCAGCCAATGACTCACTTCCGGAATGGCTGCTTGTAAAAGCAAGTGAAACCAAACGAGGCGAATCCGTTTTTGAGGTGGATCCGGACAGGATACCGTATTTTACAGTACCGGATATCCCTCAGGCGTACACAACATGGCGGAAAAAGTCACCGCAGCAACAGATCAGCAGTTCCATTGCACCGGATGAAAGTCTGATTTCATCTCGCTATTCATACAGATCATTCAAAAATTTAACTCATGGTGTTTCCATATTGCTGCCTTTTTATGCCGGATCAGATAACTGGGGTTTGTTTGGAAGCACAGCCTGGCTCGAACCGCTGGGGAAACATACGATCACGGCTTCCGGCATTCTCTCATTTGGCAAGTTTGACAATTCATACGGTATTGCCAGCTATATGAATAATCAGTTTTTCCCAACCCTTACTTATTCGATTTACAGGTCACCCGCAACAGCCCGTTATTATGGCGGAAAATTCTTGGTTGAAAGTCATGGAGGAGGTGATATAAGTTTATCTTGGCCCATAGATCATTTCTCTGCTCCATTTCGCAGCGACCGATTTAGCGCTATGTTAAGGTATGTCAGGGTCGATCCTTTCGCGCCAGGCCGGTTTGCGGATACTTTTGCTATTCCGGCGCCACAAAAAGCCAGCCGGGCTGATATTTCGCTTGGCTGGCGAACAAAAAAAATGCGTCCCTGGCATAATAATATGACTCATCCTCTCGACGGTTATGGTTTTCAGTTTTTATTTACCGGATCCGAAAAAATTTTCGGCGCAGATGTGGCTGCGGCAACTCTGGATGCCAGTGCATTCAAAGTTTTGCCGGCATTGGGATTACATCGCTTATACATATACGGGCGATTTCAGTCACAATTCGGAAATGCCCTGCCACAAGATTTTATTGGATTTTCACGATTTGATAATATTGAAATCGCACTTCCGTCAGAGTTCCCGCTCATCACATTTAATGAAGCCGAGAGAGTTCGCGGTTACCGTGAATTTGTTGCCGG
>JBHJOO010000447.1:0-4349 GCA_050329675.1 Balneolaceae bacterium | reverse complement strand
GAAACCAGCTAATAAAGTTGTATATAAATAAAAATTTCGGGATAATAAAAATGAGAAAAATAGCCACTAATCTGAATCTGTACCTGTTACTCTTTCTTGTTATTGTCAGCTCCTGTTCTGACGATATCTTCAAAAGTGATCAAGCAATACGCGAGCTTGAGCAAATTACGACACAGGAACGAAGTGAAGTTGCCAAATCTCAAATTCAGGCCAGTGAGTTTACCCGCTGGGATGCTCCCTGGTGGGAGATGGGTGATGAAGAAATGGCCGACAGCCTGAGAGCAACGGATGGGTAGGTTATTATCAGCTTTAAAGAACCGGATAAAAATGCAGGGGTTGATTTGAAGGGCAAGGTTCTTGTAACCGAGCAAACTATAAATTCCGGCATTGAGACAATTAGGATATTGGGAGCAGAAATAGTAAGAAAAAGTAAGCTTCACCCTTCAGTTTTGGCAAAAATACCGGTTAATATTGAGTTAATCTCTACCTTACGAAACCATCCGCTTGTAGATATATTTGAACCTAATGTGAGAGGAAAGTTGGATTCAAGTGAAATCACCTGGAACATAGATCGTGTGAATGCACCTGCTGTCTGGAATCAAACAACAGGTTCTGGGGCAAAACTACTCATTATTGATACTGGTATAGATAACAACCACAACAGTCTGGACCCTGCCGTTATTCAGGCTTGTGACTCCTCAAATGGCGTGGACCAACATGGACATGGAACACATGTTGCTGGTGTCGCGGCTGCATTACAAAATGGACAAGACGTTGTGGGAGTTGCTCATGAAGTAGAACTTTAGTCATCACGATTTGGTAATTCTCCTTCGACGATGAATGTTTTATGTGGTGTTGAATTTGGCAGGGTTAACAATGTGGATGTGATAAATATGAGTTTTAGTGTACAATCTTCATCAGCATTAACCGATGCGATTAATGCTGCCTACAACCAGGATGATATTGTGCTTGTAAAATCGGCTGGAAATACTAATGGTGGAGATGTAACCTATCCCGGAAATCTAAATACTGTGATTGCTGTTACAGTTACTGATGTAAATAATAATCGTGCAAGTTTTGCAGCAATCGGCCCGGAAATTGAACTTGCGGCACCCGGCGTAGATGTTGAATCAACAAGCCTGGGAGGAGGAACCGATTCAGTAAATGGCACTTCATTTGCTGCACCACACGTAGCAGGAGCGGCTGCTCTTCTCCGTTCGTATAACGCATCTCTATCAAATGAAGAAATTCGAACCAGGTTAAATGAAACTGCCCAACCAATAAGCGGCACCCAAAACGAAGTGGGGAATGGTCTGCTGGATATTGTCGCTGCACTGGCTTTTGACTCTTCTCTGGAAGTGATCATCACCGGCCCCACCTTTCTTGAGACCCATCAGATGGGTATGTGGACGGCAAACGTGGAAAACGCATCCGGTTCTGTGAGCTATCAGTGGTTTTACACCGACAGTTCAACCGGTTCCTGGATCCCAGGTGGCACCAACTCTGACACTTTCTCACACGCATTTTCCGTAACAAGTAACACCTCAACGGACACCGGTGTAAGGGTAGATGTTACAAGCGGGAGTGAGCAAGATACAGACATTTTATATGTGTTTGTCACTTCAGAGGACTGTGACCCAGTCTTTGAAATATGTGAGAACTGAGGCTATTATTATATTGTATACTTCCTGCTTTAATAGGTTTAAACCTCAAGTTCAAATTATGAAAATGAAAGTCTATAAAGCTGAATAGTATGTTGGTATGCACAGCTGGCATCCGCCCGGTATATAGTTACCCTCGCTCTGAATGAAACAAGCGAACATTTATGGTTGAATCCTGATTCTCAAAACACTACATCCATTGAAATTTGGGATTGGGAGGGAGCTCAGTTATAAAGGGCCAGGTTTGACCGGAAAATCAGCAACTTTTCGATTTCAGAAGAGTAGGTAAAAATATACGCACTTGGCGCCGTACCGTTTGGAGAGATGGTTGTATCAGGATATTTCGGAAATTTTGCAGACTCTGAAATAAAATCTCAATTCAATTATTTTGCTACCTTTATGTTAGAAAATTATTCTTGACTTTCTGTTTTTTTTTTTACTAAATAGTTGTATCCATTAACCTAACCCTACGACTATGAAAACAAAAACATTATGGAAAACGGTTCTGTTTTTGGCACTATTTTTTACTTTTACGCTAAGTGCGGATAAGGATTCTAATAGTGAAAACGCATTTATTATTAGTACTGATAATGTATTTGCATCAGATAGCTGTCATGATCCTGTTCCGGGAGAGGAGGGCGGTTCTACCACATGCGAATTAGCTTGCGGTGAACAGGGAACGGTTTTTTGTACAGGAATGGATTGTGGTTCTGGAACAGAGTTTTGCCATAGAACGGACTAAATGCAATTATTAAGTTTTATAAAAAATATAAGGACCTTACGATTATACAATTAAAATAATCAGTGAAGGCTTTTTTTATTAAAAAACTAATAAATAAAATTTCATCAATGGCTAAAAAAATTGTCTACATTGCAGTATTCGTTCTGTTGGTGTATTTAACGAATGCATTTCTTTTTGAACCAGAAGAAAGATCACCTGAATTTGTCAGAGCAGTTGATGCCAATCCAGAGAAATTTAAAAGAATTTTAATAAAAGATTCCATACAACTCATATCTAATGACTTAAGTGATACTACAAGTATTTTTAGACCCATGACTTTGAAAGTTTTTGATGGTAACATTTACTTATCAGATTTCACAGATTTTAGTATTTACGAATACGATTTGTATGGGAACTTGATTGGTAAGATAAAAACTGGTCGTGGAAGAGGGCCAGGTGAATTTCTCAATCTTACGGATTTTGATGTAATTGATAAAACAATTTGGGCTGTTGATAGCCAGAATATGAAGATTAGTTCGTTTTCCGTAGAAACTGGTGAATTATTAACAAATATTCCGGTGAATAGGCGTCCGATGAGGATTGCATGTCTTAAAAATGTATTTATAATACAATGGTTCGGTACAGAAAAACTTTTTAGTATTTTCAATTACAATGGAGAAGAATTAAAACAGTTTGGTGAAATCATTGAAAAACAAAGGCAGCACATTGCGTCATTAGATGGAACATTAATTTCAAATTATAATGATAGATTTATATATATACCTTTTTATGCAAGCCTTATTTACTATTTTGAATCTGATGGAAAACTAATTAATGTGATAAAAGGACCGGATGGAATAGGATTCCCGACTACAAAAAGAGATGGTGCCAGAGTTTGGGATCCTGATTTTCTTTACATGCGTGATGGATGGATCGGAAAACAAAATTATTTGTATGTATATACACGATTGCCAGAAAGCAGAAATTCGGAGGGAAGTAATAAAAACGTTTCACCTGGATTCATAGATAAATTTAATCTTGAAACCGGTATGTATGTGGCATCCATGGAAGTGCCATTTTCTCACTCAATTGCAAAATTTGATCCCGAAAATCATGTTATTTATTCAGTTGACAGGGGGGCACAAGGTAAATCGTTTATTCACTCATTAAACGGAGATATCAATTTTTGAAAAAGTTCAAAACAAACATTATTGATAACAGGACTATTTTTAATATTGCTGCTTACTCTTACATTAGTATAATACTTCTCTTCACATTGGTTCTGCTGAGTTGTTCAAAAAGCAATAATCCCTACTCATTTTTGACTGTCGAAATTTCAGAACAAAAAAATGAAAGAATTATAAAGGAGCCTCTTTCAGAAAAGGTATTTCAGGATTCAAATTTTCTTTTTCCCGTACTTATGGAAGTGTCCGATAAAGGGCTTTTTGTTCTGGATATTGCTGACAATGCCAAAATAAAAAGATTTAATTGGGATTTTAATTTAATTAAAAAAATAGGAAGAGGTATAGGTCCGGGACCCGGTGAATTCGGCGGAGTAAGCGATATTCATTTATCAGAATTACTTTGCCGCAATTCACGACTCCAGCCTTTCCGTTTGGGAATTTCATAGAGCTTTATTTAATCAATAAAGCTTTTTTAACCAGTTCTTGTGCACGGCCGGACAATTGTATTTTCATTGCTTTTTCACGTCCGTCCACCGACATCTTCCGGAGTGTTTTCTTTAATATTCGAATGAGTTTTTCATCTTCATGTTTTTTTGAAAAATCCTCAAAATACCATCTCAAAAAAACCAGACAAATTACATCCTCCAGGATCTGAACCTCCGGATCGGTTTTTATCCCTTTTTTCATTACCAGTTTTTGAACCCGCTTTATTGTTTCATCATCGTAACCCACTTTCTCCAAAATATCCCCTGCCCTCCGGGCGTGGTATTCTTTTAAATCATT
>JBHJOO010000070.1:0-2930 GCA_050329675.1 Balneolaceae bacterium | reverse complement strand
TATCTGCTGAACAAAAAACCCTCAAAGGGGTATATTCGAATCTTGCCAGGGTAACATTTACAAAAAATGAATTTGTTCTTGGATTTGTATTCACATTCGGAGAAGAGGCGCATTTGGTATCTCGCGTGGTTGTGAGTCCTCAGCATATGAAAAATTTGAAAAAAGTCATAACGAACAGTCTTGAAGAGTATGAAAAGGAATTTGGGAAGAACGATTGATTCTTCTTTTTAAAGCTTTCTACATTTTTATTTAAAAAGTGAACACTGTTCCACCGGCACCTTTTACATAATTTCGGTTTTCAAAGGCAAAGCTAAAACGGGTTCCGGGGTTTGATTCCACAGAGCATTCGGCCATTAATTGAGACGAGAGAGTATTAATCAGGGTAAAACCGAGGGAAGATGCATTTTTCAGGTCAATCTTCTCCGGCAAACCATTGCCGTTATCTGCTATGCTCATTGTTATATTATCATTTTGGCTGCTGATTTTAACATTAATTTTTCCTCTTTGCATCCCCTGAAAGGCATGTTTAAATGCATTGGTTGTCAGTTCATTGAGTATCAGCCCGACAGGTATGGCCAGATTAATATTCAACTGAACATCATCTATGTCTTTTTCTATGCAGATTTCTTTTCCATTTTGATATTGATTTGCAATCGTATTCATCAGATCATTTACATAAGCCCTTATGCAAATATTTTTGAAATCATCGGAAGCATAAAGTTTCTCGTGAACCAGGGCAATCGACTTGATACGTGTAAGACTTTTTGATAACACATTTATTGGACTGGCCGCGTGATTATCCTCAATATTCATGAGTTCAAGCTGAAATAGCCCACTGATGACAGCAAGATTATTCTTTACGCGATGATGGATTTCCCCCAATAGCACCTCCCGCTCTTTCAGTGTCTTTTTCAGTATATGTTCAGCCTGTTTTAACTCCCTGATGTTGACTCCGATCACAACCGCTAAGGTTTCATCTTCAACCTTATGGCGGAATCCGGAGATCAGAAACGGAATATGTGTTCCATCCTTTGTTGTGATTGATAATTCACTTCTTGCATGTTCATGCTTAAATACTTCTGCCAATTTTTGATAAGCAACTTTTATATGATCTCTCACAAGTAATTGTTCAATTTTAAAATCTTTCAATTCCTCGCCACTGTAACCTGTAATGACTTCCAGATTACGGTTCCACCTTCTGAGGTTTCCATGTACATCAATTAAACAGAAAATGCCTGGAAGGTTTTGAATGATACCCTCCATCATCCTTTTTTCTTTATCAAGTTGTTTTTCGGCTTGCTTCAGTTCTGAAATATTCCGGCCGGTTACAAACAGGCGGTTATCCGCCATGGACATTTGTAGTGAAAAACAGAATTGTACCCTCGTTTTACCAATGATATCAGTTTCTATGTGGAGTTTTTCGGCGCTATTTTGTTCCATCCATTCTTTTATTGTCCCGGTCAAAAGTTTACTGCTGTAGTAATCGGTAAAAAGAGTTCCTGTCATCTCTTCAGGTTTGTAGCCAAGTTTACCCTGCTCTTCTAAATGTGCTTCTTCAATGAGCAGACTCTCAGGATGCAGGATCAACATAATATCCGCAGAATTTTTTAAAAATCGCGAGATTTTGATAAGCATAACGTTTTTGTCGGCAAGCTGATTATTCTTCCGGATCAACTCGAGTCTTGCCCGGATATCATCGGCAAGGGTTTGAATAGCTTTTTTTTGTTCCTTTGAGAGTGTACGTGGCTTATCGTCAATTACACATAAAGTGCCTACCTTGTTGCCACAACGACTTTTGATATTTATTCCGGCATAAAAGCCAATATCCGGATTATTCTGGACCGTCTGCACATTACGTAATTGCTGGTCGCGAGAGGTGTCCGGGATATAAAGCAGCTCATCTTGCAGGATGGTAAACTGACAGATACTGTCTTCTCTTGGAATTTTGACATTTTTCCAGCCCGTATTGAACATTGTCCACTGGAATTCATCATCGAGGAAATTGATCATCGCCGCTTGTGCACCGCAGATTTGTGAGGCAATTTCAGTGATGTTTTGAAATACATCGGCCTGTTCTTGTATTATCTGCTCCTCTATGGCGTATTCATCAGACATAAACCCAGTAAATTTATACATCCATTTTTCGGGCCACTCCTAATATAAAAGCTTTTCGAAAAATTAAGCTCTAAAATTAAGACAATTGACATACTATGTAATAAACAAGATGTTTATTGTTTGATATTGTTACATTTAAAATTGAAAAACAGGCTCTGGCTATCAAAGCTTCCCCTAATAAAAAAATAAAACAGGAAAAGTTGAATTTTTAATGTGTAAAAGGCCGTATGAATTCCAATGCCCCGAAGCCAGCATGGGATGTAGCGCCAGACCGTAAATGAAGTCCTCCCTATTTTTGAACCGCTGATCAAGATATTAAAGTTAGTATTAAAGCTGTCCGGTGATACATATCCACTGGATTTGTTCACAGAGAAATACAAGAGCTGAAAGATCCTGATACTATGTTGATGCGGCAACGTTCAGATAATCGGCCAGGTAATTCAGAAAAGAAGTAACGTGCTTTTCATACAGACTGGGCACAACGTCCGTCGGCCTGTCTGTGTTTGCCTTTTGGCGGAGTTTTGCTACATTTCAGGGTGGCAGGCCGCCCCGCCGCATAAACGCTGGATTGTTAATGGGCTAACCACTTCCTTGTCATTTTATCGAAATTATCTATTATTGTCAGCGCAGTATCATTACAGTATATTGTAATTATGAAAACTATTTATGTTGATACTTCTGTTTTTGGTGGCAAGTTTGATGAAGAATTCAGCTACTGGACTCAAAAATTTTTTGATCAAGTAATTGCTAACAATGTAAAACTTCTGAAATCAGATGTTGTGGATGATGAATTAATAGGAGCTCCTGAATTTATT
>JBHJOO010000079.1:0-2043 GCA_050329675.1 Balneolaceae bacterium | reverse complement strand
CTAAAATAAAAATTTTACATCCATGTTGACTACAATTTTGATCAATAGCATCGCCGTTTTTTTCGGGGCCTACATATTGAATGGAGTTCAAATAAAGAATTACTTAACAGCAATTGGGGTAGCCATTCTTCTTGCCCTGGTTAATACATTTATTAAACCTGTTATTGTTTTTTTAACCATACCTTTGACGATATTTACACTGGGTTTATTCATCCTGGTTATTAATGCATGGATGCTTATGCTGGTTGATAAATTGATAGAAGGATTTAAAATTGATAGTTTTGCCTGGGCATTAATATTCAGTATTTTATTAATGATTCTGAATGGACTGTTATACAGAATCTTTTAAAATCAAAAAAAATATTTTCAAGAGAACTATCTGATTCCGGAATTTTTCAATTATGCCAAATGATGCCTGATAAGTATTTCCGGATTTATTGTGCAGGTTTTTCAAGAAATAGGTATATATTTTTGCTTTGATAATAACATTCTTTCTCGAATCAGATTTTAGCAGAAACACTTGCAAATGATCAAAAAAAAAGTAAAAATAAAAAATGAAGCAGGTCTGCATGCAAGGCCTGCATCAGCATTGGTAAAACTTGCATCGAAATTTAAATCTGATTTTTTTATAGAGATGCATGGCTACAGAGTTAACGGGAAAAGTATATTGGGTGTAATGACACTTGCCGCTGATCATAATTCAGAAATGGAACTTATTTTAAAAGGTTCTGATGAAGAGGATGCTATGAAAGCCATTGAAGAATTAATTAATAATAAATTTAAGATTGATTAGGCATATATGGAAGTTCCTGTAACAGGAAAAAATGTATCGATTAAAGGAGTTCCTGCATCACCCGGAGTAGCTATAGGAAAAGTTTTTTATCTGTTTAACACTAAAACAAGTATCAGGCCTGAAAAGGTTGATGATGAACAGGTTGAGTATCAAAATGAGAAGTATGGAAAAGCATTAAAAGCAGCTACCGATGAACTATTAGCATTAAAAAATCAAACCATAGAAAATGATGTATCTGACATTCTGGATGCTCAAATTGAGATATTAAATGACCCTGAGCTTGTCAGTCTTATTGGAAATAAAATAAAACAGCATCATTATGAAGCAGCGTATGCCGTATTCAGCTCGTTTAATCAGTATATTGAAATTTTCGAAGATGTGGGAAATGAGCGCCTCCGGGATCGAACTTCAGACCTGATTTCGTTGAGGGATATGATTATAGACATACTCAAAAGAAACCGGAATGAAGATAAGTTTCCTGATAAAAGTATTATTTTTGCAGAAAACGTTTCACCAGCCAGAATGATCAGTTTCAGCCAATCTGAGGTCGAGGGTGTGGTGATGCATAAAGGAGGATTTACTTCACATGCTGTTATCCTGGCTCAATCATTAGGTATCCCATGCATTATTGGTGTCGACACTGAATTAATACGGGTGAAAAATGGTGAAAATGTAGTCCTGGATGGTGAAAGCGGCGAATTAATTCTGAGGCCGGATGACTCTGTTATTGAGAAATTTGAAATCCGCAAAAGAGAGTATTTGAAAGAGCTGCAAAACAGAATCAGGTTGGCTGAATTACCAGATGAAACAGCTTGCGGCTATCCTTTTATTATCCGTGCCAATGTTGAATTTCTCGAAGAATTACCCGGTGTAGATGAAGTACATATGAAAGGTGTGGGATTATTACGCACAGAAACACTTTTTTTGCAGCATGAAAAACAGGATATCGGGCATCAGGAGATTTTTTATAATTCCGTACTTGAATCGACTGCGCCAAATCCGGTCGTGATCCGGTTGTTTGATGTTGGTGGGGATAAGCACGTGTCAACAGACTCATTAGAAGCAAATCCATATTTGGGATGGAGAGGAATACGGATGTTGTTGTCGGATCAAAAGCTGATGCAAAATCAACTGAGAGCCATACTGAAAATTTCCGGAAAATATCCAGGCCGGATTAAAATACTGGTTCCAATGGTTTCGGTACTATCAGAAATTGATAGTGTGAAAAAGGAGATTGAAATCGCCAGGGC
>JBHJOO010000382.1:0-2813 GCA_050329675.1 Balneolaceae bacterium | reverse complement strand
TTCGAAAAAATTAAAGTAAATAAATAGACAAATTGCTTTCGTTCAGTCGTAAATCAAGTACCCTTTCCTTGCATTTTTAAAATCCAGCAGGCCGAATTCAATGGCAGTCTCATGAATGTCAGAATTCAGAAAATGATCCACCATTTTCGTTCCGGCCAGCCGGTGCAGAAAGGGCTTGAATTCCACATTTTCTGTCCGATGGGTCAGTACGCGAAGAATCTTCAGTCCGGAAACGACCGGATCGTATGCATCAAAATCGATTATCCTCAGGCGGAGGCCGCTGCACTGTGCACCTTCATGCTTTGGGCTGATGGCTTTGCCGGGAATGGATTCCGGGATAAATGAAACGCGTTCTATTGAAATCCCGGGGAAGCTGTTCAACAGTTCAAGGTCCTCATTGCTGATATTCGTATCCGGAGAACCAAGCAGTAAGAATGGATCATCGGTTCCGCGTCCTTCAGAAAGATTGGTTCCTTCAACAAGGCAGGTTCCGAGATATGCAAACGCATGCTCAAACGTGGGCAGATTCGGAGATGGCGGGTACCACCTCAGTCCGGTATCAGGCCATTTCATGCTGCGATGCCATCCATTCATTGAGATAATTTTCAGATCCGGTTCATTTTGAAAATCCAGCCACCGTTCACCGGTTATCATCAATGCAAGTTCGCCGAGAGTCATCCCGTGTGCTATCGGAATGGGGTACATCCCGACAAACGACTTGTGTTCTTCTTCCAGTGCCCATCCGGATACATAATCGCCGCCGGCCGGATTGGGCCGGTCGAGCACCCAAACCGGGATTTGCTGCCTGGCAGCTTCCTGTATCACAAGCCCGAGTGTAGAATTATAGGTGTAAAACCGGGCTCCAACATCCTGCATATCGAACAGAATAATATCCACAAGCCTGAGCATTTCGGCTGTAGGGCTGCGTGTCTGCCCATATAGTGAAAAAACCGGTAATCCTGTAGCCTGATCTATGCCATCTTCAATGATTTCACCGGCACCAGCTTCTCCCCTGAAACCGTGTTCGGGAGCAAATAGCGATGTAATATTTACACCATGCATCAGAAGAGTATCCAGCACGTGTGTATCATTAATTATGGCCGTAGGATTCATTACAAGCCCAACCCGTTTTCCAACCAGTTCAGCGAGGTGGTTTTCGATCAGCATTTCCGCCCCGGTTCTTACCCTGTCGTTTTCGTGCACTTCATGAACCTCACATGCCAAAAGCAGCGCAACAAATATTATTGCAAAAAGCGATTGATTTCGAATCATCATTACAGTTTTAATCTGTGTGAAACACCTAAGGCTACTATCCAGCCCTTTTTGTTCGCGCAAAGACGCGGCGACGCTAAGGGTATGGGATACAATTTTTAAAAATCCTACCGATTCAACAATTCAACAGTTCTGCGATTCTACGTTTTATTAGCAACAACTTCCGACTCCGGAAAGAAATAGGCGGCTTCGATTTTGCCGTTTTCAACAGAATCAGAGCCATGTACGATATTTTCGCCTACGCTGTCTGCAAAATCGGCGCGAATAGTGCCATCATCAGCTTCTTCAGGGTTGGTTGCACCAATCAATGTCCGAAAGTCGGCAATGGCATTTTCTTTTTCAAGAATCATGGGGACACACGGGCCGCTGCTCATAAATTCAACAAGTTCTCCGAAAAATGGCCTCTCTTTGTGCACTGCATAAAATCCGCCTGCGGTCTCTTTTGTAAGCCGTGTCATTTTCATTGCAAGAATTTCAAATCCCGCTTCCTGAATTCTTCGTATAACTTCTCCTGTAAGTTGTTTACGGACACAATCAGGTTTTAAAATCGTCAATGTTCTTTCTTTTGCCATATAAAATAAACTGTGTTTATGTAACAATTAGTTGTTTAGGTTCTCTTTTTAACAGGCTTCAAAGATAAAGCTTAGGAATCTGAAAAACGAACCGGGCAGTACAAATTTTCATAAATAATGAATCGTAACAGTCTGAAATTTCACTACAGATGGCATTTCGAACTTGAGTCCGCTCCGCCGGAGCTTTGGCCTTATTTATCGGATACCAACCAGTTTTTCAAAGATCTCGGCTGCTTCCCGGTTCACCGGATACCGCTCGAACGGAATCTATCCGGGCGGTATCAACAACTTACATTTGATGCAATACACCGGCTCGATGCCTGGGTTGAAGAGCCATTTCAATGGGAAGCCCCGTTTGGGTACAGTGTCACCCGCCGATATAAACACGGACATTTCGAAACACTGACCTTTTCAGTTGAAATGACAAGGCTTGGAAACGAAACACAGGTGGCAGTCACACATTCGGGTACCGTTAAAAACAAAGTGAATCTGCTGAGGGTAAAATCATGTTTTGGTACTCGTTTTAAAAGAAATATCAGAAAAATACTTCACCATTATGATCAAAAGATACAGAATGATGCGGCACCGGCAGATAATTATGTAAGGACTCATATCAAAAACAGAAAGAGATGGAATAATTTAATTCAAAAACTGGTTGGAGCACACGCAGAGCCGGTGCATGCCAGAAAACTGATCAGTTATCTTAAAATCACGGATGAACAGCAATTGTATAAGATAACACCGGCAAATATTGCAAAAGCTCTGGACATCCGGATGGATGAAGCACTGGAGTTGCTGATCATTGCATCGAAACTGGAGATCGTGACACATCAGTGGGAACTTCACTGCCCGGAGTGCCGCGAACGGGTCCACACAACCGGCCATCTGGAGAAAATTACGGAACCTCTTTATTGTAATTCCTGTGAATCAGACTTCAGCCTCGACTTTAACCGTACGATTGAAATTGTT
>JBHJOO010000514.1:0-4863 GCA_050329675.1 Balneolaceae bacterium | reverse complement strand
CACCATACTTATTTACTGGTTACGACAATAGGTGGCCTGCCCTTACTCGTCTTTGGGCAGCAGCGCTTTTCTTGAAAGCCTCAGTTTGCCGCCGTGTTCCACTTTCAGAAGTTTTACTTCAATTTCATCACCAACGGAAAGCACATCATTGATATTTTTCACATGGGTGTGATTTACTTCTGATATATGAAGCAATCCTTCTTTTCCGGGCACAATTTCAACGAAAGCACCGTAATCTTTAAGTGCTTTTACAGTACCTTTGTAAATTGTACCTTCGTCGAGGGTTCCGGTGATTTCTTTAATTCTTTTTTTAGCTTCCTCTGCATTTTCCAGATTATCGGAAGAAATGGTGATAATTCCTTTCCCCTTTTCGTTCTCTTCAACAATAATATCGGTTCCGGTTTCCCTTTGCAGTGCTTGAATTACTTTGCCGCCCGGGCCGATCACTGCACCGATCTGATCACCCTCAATTTCCATTTTCAGGAACTGCGGGGCATATTGAGACAACTGTTTTCTGGGTTCACTAATGGTTTCAGCCATTTTTTCCAGAATATGCAGCCGCCCTATGCGTGCCTGCTCAAGAGCTTCTTCGATAAGTTCAAAAGAGATTCCCTGTACTTTCATATCCATTTGAGTGGCAGTTAAACCGTCAGTGGTACCGGCTGTTTTAAAATCCATGTCGCCCATGAAGTCTTCTTCACCCCGAATATCAGACAGAATAACATTATTGTTCTCTCCTACAATCAATCCCATGGCAATACCGCCAACAGGTTTCTTTAGGGGAACTCCGGCATCCATCAAAGCCATCGAGCCTCCGCAGACCGAAGCCATCGATGAAGATCCATTGGATTCCAGAATATCAGAAATAATTCGAACCACATAACCAAACTCATCAAAAGATGGCATCATCATTTTGAGAGCTCTTTCGGCAAGATGGCCGTGGCCTATTTCTCTTCGTCCGGGGCCGCGCAGAAATCCGGCCTCACCAACACAATAGGGCGGGAAATTGTAATGAAGCATAAACTGTTTGGCATCTTCGTGAAAGAGCGTATCAATCATCTGTTCATCCCGTTTGGAGCCCAGGGTAACGGTTGCAAGAGCCTGGGTTTCGCCTCTTGAAAAAATTGCGGAGCCATGTGCACGCGGCAAATATCCCACAGAGGTCCAGATATCCCTGATGTCTTCCGGGCTTCTTCCATCGATCCGGCGTTTCTTATCGAGGATTTGATTGCGAAGAGCTTTTTTCTCTAAATCTGAAAATATATCACTGATTTCAGGCTCGGCCTCTTCATATTCTTCAATCTCTGTAAGCTTTTCAATCACAGATGTCTTCAATTCCTTCAGTTTCTCGTTGTATTCCTCTTTGCCGAGCCCGGTACCTACGATATCGCGAATGGGTGATTCAGCAAGTTCTTTGACTTTCGCTATCAGGGTTTCATTTTCCGGTTCTGGTACAAATACACGCTTGGCTTTTCCGAATTCAGTACGCAGTTCTTCCTGGAATTCGCACAATTTTTTTATAGCCTTATGGCCTTCCCTGATTGCTTCAAGCATCTCTTTTTCAGAAACTTCTGCCATCTCTCCCTCAATCATCAGAACGCTGTCGGCTGTACCACCGATGATCATGTCTATGTCGCTCTTGTTTACTTCATCAATAGTTGGATTAATAATAAATTCACCATCAATCCTTCCAACCCGAACCTCGGCCATAGGCCCGTCGAATGGTACATCCGAAATATGAAGAGCTGCTGAAGCTCCAAAACCACCAATCGCATCGGCTTCATGCTGTCCGTCTGATGAAATGACGTAACATATAATTTGTGTTTCATTTAAATATCCTTTTGGAAAAAGCGGCCTCAGGCAACGGTCTATCAGCCTGCTGGCAAGTATTTCTCCATCCGATGGACGGCTTTCCCTCTTAAGAAAACCACCCGGAAATTTTCCGGCCGCTGCAAAACTTTCACGCAGGTCAACCGTCAATGGGAAAAAACCCTGTCCCGGCCTTGGTTCTTTTGCACTAACTGCCGTGCATAAAACCATTGTCTCTCCCATTTTAACAACTACTGAACCATCAGCTTGTTTAGCTAATCTGCCTGTTTCAATCGATAGTGATTTGCCAGGTGCAAATTCTACTGTTCTAAAATCTTCTTTCATTATTATTCCTATTATTCAATTTACAATTACGATTTTTTGCTATGAAAACCGTACTGTACATTCTGAAGGCGGGAAAAGATCTGCCAGTTATCAGAATCAGAGAACAGACAGAAAAAGGCATGATAACACCATGCCTTTCAAATAATTATTTTCTTATACCAAGTTCTTTAATAAGCGAGCGGTACTTTTCGATGTCATTATTCATCAGATATCGAAGCAACCGGCGCCTTTTACCAACCATTTTTAATAAACCAAGACGTGAAGCGTGGTCTTTTGAATTGTTTTTCAGGTGGCCTGTTAAATGATTGATACGTTCAGTAAGTATAGCAATCTGGGCTTCTGTAGCACCGGAATTATCCGGCGAGCCGCCATACTTTTCAACAAGTTCACTTTTCTTTTCTTTGGATATACTCATTTTGGAATTTACATTTACAAATTTAATTCAGCTTATAACATAAGCCATTAAAAATAGGCTTAATCTTTATGTTTTGCAATAACCGGTTTGTTCTCATTTAAAATTTCTCTTGCAGCATTTTTATCTCTTTCCAATTGTTCTTTAAGTTTTTCCGGAGTATTGAATTTAACTTCATCACGAATACGGTCTACAAATTGCAGAAGCAGCTTTTCACCATATATATCCCCGTTAAAATCCAGGATATGAACTTCAATTGATTTTTCACCGATACCAAACGTCGGGCGGAATCCAATATTCATCATTCCGCCATAAAACTGATCCTGAAATTGAACCCAAACTGCATAAACGCCATTTTTTGGAATAACTTTTTTTGAGTGAGATGGCAATACATTTGCTGTTGGATATCCGATTCTCTGTCCTCTTTTTTCACCATGTACAACAGTGCCTGAGAGCTGATAATATCGCATCAGGAGCAAAGCAGCCTCTTTCACATTCCCTTCCTTTTCAAGTGCGTTTCTGATTTTTGTACTGCTGACCGTTTTGTCTGCTACTTCCTGTTTTGTGACAACATAAGAAGCAAAACCAAGTTTTTTACCGAGCTTTTTTACGGTTTCAATCGAGCCTTCCCTGTCTTTGCCAAACTGATGGTCATATCCGATTACAAATTCACCAACTCCTATTTTTTTCCAGATAATATCCTGAACAAATTCCCTTGATGTGAGCAGTGAAAAATCACGATCAAAAGGGATAACCACCATCAGGTCAATGCCGAGTTCCTGAAGTATCTCACACCGTTCTTCAAGAGTTGTAAGTAGCCTGATTCCGGAAAATCCCGGATCGATGATTTCTCTTGGGTGCGGATCGAATGTAACGATTACGCTTCTTGCATTTTTTTTTCTTGCTTTATTTACAACTGTATTGATTAAAAATCTGTGTCCGGCATGAACTCCATCGAATGTTCCAACGGTTAAGACAGTATTCTCTGCCCTTTCCACATCTTTAAGATATACCAGTTTTGCCATTTTATTGAACTATTCGTTTATCAAATTCGTCCGGTGTCATTGCATCATCAACCGAAAAATGGCCAATTTTCGTTCTTCTCAGTTCAGACAAATGTGCCCTGCTTTCCAGAGCAAGGCCAAGGTCATGAGCCATTGACCGGATATAGGTTCCTTTGCCGCATTCGATAATCAAGGTTAACATATTTCTTTTAAATGCAATTATTTCCCAGTTATAAATGGTTACCGGCCTTGAATCAATTTTAACTTTTTCTCCCCTTCTTGCTTTTTTATAAAGCCTTTGTCCATCCACCTTTAAGGCAGAAAACAGGGGCGGGGTCTGTTGAATTGTACCGCTAAAATTATTCTCCAGCTGCTCACGTATATCATTTTCAGTTATGTGCAACCAATCTGAAAATTTATCTGGTTCAGTTGCTGCGTCAAAACTTGGTGTTGATGAACCAAAAGCAATAGTAGCTTCATACGTTTTTTTTAAATTCTGAATCAGTGAAATTGATTTGGTTGCCTTGCCGGTACACAGAACCAAGAGGCCTGTTGCAAGCGGATCGAGTGTACCGGCATGGCCGGTTTTTGTTTTTATACGGTTTCGTACAAATCCCACGACGTCAAAACTGGTCCAGTCCCGGGGTTTATCTATAAGAAGGATGGTTCCCTCGCTGAAATGAGTCGGCTGATGCAGATTTGAATCTTTTCCCAAAACGGGCAGCTCATGCAGTGGAATCACCCGGGCCATTATATCATCTTTGATTCATCAGATGAAGAATTGTTTTCCTGTTCACGCGTTTTATCAAACAGTTTTTCAAGTTTATTGATGTATTCAGCCGAATCATCCTGGAAAAATAATAATTCAGGAATCCTGCGTACCTGATTCTTTATTTTTTGAGCAAGCTTGTATCTTATTTCATCCTGCCTGTCATCAATCAACTTATAAACAGATGCCGTATCTCTGCCCGGTGAAAATACACTCAGGTAAATTTTGGCAATCGTAAGGTCATCCGTCATATCTACTCTTGTAACCGTCACAAAAGTACCCTGCGGCTGATAATTATTTTGCAAAATATGACCGAGATCTTTTTGAATTACCGATCCAAGTCTTTTCGTTCGGATGCTCATTGTATATAAATTAAACTTAAGCTATTTTGAAATGTCTTCGAGTTTTCTTTTTTCTTCCACTTGTGTATAGCTCTCAAGCTCATCACCCACTTTGATATCATTATAATTTACAATACTGATACCACATTCATATCCGGCCTGAACTTCTTTCACATCATCTTT
>JBHJOO010000222.1:0-3013 GCA_050329675.1 Balneolaceae bacterium | reverse complement strand
CAAGGCCAATCCAGGAATGAACCATGCCTTTGAAATAACTCCTGAATTACTCAACCTAATCGAATCGAAATACCCCGGTAGAAATTTGATGCAACTACAAAATCGCGACTTGAACTTTTACGTTAAGTCAGGAGTTCTGAAATCTTAACAATAGCTTAACACATAGTTAACGATTTATTAAGCTGATTTGCAGATTGTTACGTGTAATAAATTCACTAACATTCTCAGAATGATAATCGGCAGCAATTTCAACAAAAAATGTGATCAGATTCTTATTGAAGCCTCCAAACTATCTGGTAATCGTGTTTCTGCGAAAATTTCAGTTAAGGATCTGAATAAAAATTTTGATCTTGATAGAAATGAAATGAGAAATATTCTCGAGTATATGCAAAACCTGGAGCTTATTGAAATTGAAACCATTGGAGGCCCATTGCTTTACGGTCATATTTCATTGACTTCAAAAGGAGTCGACAGGATATTAAAAATCAAAAACAAACGTGGCCAATAATTTCAGAACTCCTGACTTATCGTAATCATTTAAGCCGCGATTTTGTCGTTTCGTATCAGATTCGTTGGTTTGTTGTATGTTGTTAGTGGTTCGTTGTTCGTACATGTCAACAACTGACAACTGACAACTGACAACTAACAAAAACGACTTTCTATTTTACGAGACAATCTCTAAAGCTGCTTTTTTTAGCTATTCGGAGTCAGGCGTTCTGAATTTAAAGTTTATGCCGGATCCAGAATCCTCTCAATTCTTTTTTCGATATCTTTAAGATGAACGATTGAAAGCCTGTGGTTAAAATTTGCAAGACTCTGTTTCAGATCTGCCAGAAGAGTTACCAGCTCATCACGAAGAAGAGGTTTGATATCTGAAAGTTCGGTACTGTTATCGCTGTTGTTCATCAGAGATTCAACATGCTGAATATAGGTTCGCTGAAGATTTCTGCGGTACGTGTCGATGGGTACGTTTTTATTCAGTTCACTCCACACACCACTTCTTACATCGTATAACAATTCAGTAAGGGTATAAGAATCACTTTCTCTGAAAGTCTCATCTTCAATCAAACGATTCATTCTCGATACACTCATAACACTTTGAAGATGCCTGCCCTGTAAAGTTTGAATTCTTTCAATGGCTCCGGCATGTTCTATATTTCTAAGTATTGATTCCTCCAAAAGCCATTCGGGGGTTGTGAAAGCATATGAGTTCATGAATTCCATCGCTTTCTTTTGATAATCTTTTGATACCGGCTTGAAAATATTTCCGTGCTGGTCCGATGCTTTGCGTTCCATATAAACCCCGCCAATGTTGGTTATCACATGATTCACATACCGGTTCCACTGAAAAACAAGTTCTCCATAAATTTCTTCAAGATCTTCATAGCCTTTTCCCGGTGCTGAAGTCCATTCAATCAGATTGGGAGTAACCCGCTGTAAATTCATCAAAGCATATGTGGATGCCTGAACAGGATCATCTGATAAAGTTTCCGTTTGGGCAGACGGATCATATCCGGTAGAAGAACCAAACCGGAACATTGGATTATCTGCTTTATCAAGTATCCAGCTGTCCAGAGTCTCTTTTTCATCATCGGGTGTGGCTGCATCCGGAATCACTCTGTACCCCCAGTTAATGGCGTATTTGTCGTACGGACCGATTTTTCGTATGAATCGTTCCACTCCATCACCGGGTTGTGCAATGTAGTTTTGGCGTGCATAATCCATCACAGAAGCTGAAACACCGAACTCTTCAGTAAAAGTGGGAGAACGAAGCGAATCAACCGGGTAGGATGAGTTGGCTTTCATGTTATGCGGAAGGCCAAGTGCATGCCCGATTTCATGCGCAATTACCTGGCGGATAGCTTCTCCGATCAAATCCAAATCCTGTTTCAGACTACGGGCTTTGGGATTGGCTGCTCCCGTTTCAATCATCAGGCGGTTTCTGTAGGAACGAATATGATTGTGATACCAGATAATATCACTGGCAATGATTTCACCGGTTCTGGGATCGGTAGTACTCGGGCCAACCGCATTACGTGTTGTGTTTGCAATCCAGCGAACCATGTTGTAACGGATATCTTCCGGTTCGAAATCGGGATCTTCGTCCGGCGTGGGAGCATCAAGGGCAATGATTGTATTTTTAAACCCGGCTTCTTCAAAGGCCTCGTTCCAGTCTTCAACTCCCAATTTCACATACTCACGGTATTCATCGGGGGTTGCCGGATCCAGGTAATAGACGATTTGTTTGACGGGTTCAGACAGCTCACCGCGGGCATAAGCCTCCGGATCGGATGGTTCGAGGCGCCATCGGCGGATATATTCCCTTGTTGCGGCCTTCTGCTCATCCAGGCCAAAATCGAGTTGTTCAACGGTAAACCAGCCTACCCGGTAGTCGGCCAGCCTTGGACGCATCGGTTCACTTGGCAATAATATCATCGACTGGTTCATCAGAACCGAAATGGTATTTGTATTGGCAGCAGAAGGAGGATTCATGGCCTCATACGTCATTACATGTCGTGCTTCAATATTTTGTGGAAATGTGCGCACGGTATCGATATAACTTCTGCTCTTGTCAAGCCTGCGCACCTGATAGGTATTTCTGAGAAATCCAATCAAACCGGTAATAGCCGGAATATCCTCTTCAAAAAAACTGTTAATTTTGATTACCGTTGATGCGGAATCCGGCCCGATTGTTTCAATCTCAAATGTGGCAATAACAGGTTCATAATTATTGGCCCGAACGGATCTCGAGATCGGAAGGCTGTCGGCGGCAACGCTGTTGTATGATTTTCTGCGGATATTAACCTTGTCCCGTACTTTTTCAAAAACGAAAACCTGTTCAGCTGTTTTTGAGCCACTGCTGAAGAAACCGAAAAATTCAGCCGGAACCCTGGCTACCCGGCTTACCATCAAAAAATCCCGCCCGAAAAGGGAATCCGGGATTTCATAGTAAATATCATCATTCACATAGTGAACATCCAAAACACCCCGGTTTGTTACTGCATCCCCTGTG
>JBHJOO010000557.1:0-2102 GCA_050329675.1 Balneolaceae bacterium | reverse complement strand
CATAACTGGTACCTAACTCCGACAGCCTACCGTCTTCATGAATCCCGAACAATTGAGTGCTTCCGGCCTCTATTCCGACAAGATTTTTCCATTCATCCGGATTAATAGCTTGTCCATTTTCATTTTGTCCAAAGGCTAACAGTGAGCCGTCATCTCTCAATGCGATGGCGTGATTCCAGCCGGCAGACACATCTATAATATTCAACAGACCAGAGGTATTTGTTAAGAAAAATCTCAGTCTGCCCCAATTGACAATCGAACCATCGGATTTCACAGCAAGACTGAATTCGAAACCGGCAGAAATTGCAACGACATCATTCAGGTCTTCAGGTACATCAATCTGGCCGTTGTTATTATCTCCCCAAGCTGTAACTGTACCATCCGAATGAAGTGCCAGCATGTGATTATGCCCGGCAGAAATGGCCACAACATTTTCCAGATTAACCGGAATGTTATTTACAGCCGGAACAGGAGCGCCAAAAACGGTAACGGTTCCATCGGAATGAAGAACGGAATGATAAAACCCACCTGAGGAAACATCCGTTACATTCGATAATCCGTCCGGTACGTTATTCTGTCCAAAGCTATTATCACCCCATGTAACTACTGTTCCGTCACTCAGCAGAGCAATATTGATATTTGCACCAGCCGCAATTTTAACAACATTTTCGAGTCCGTCAGGAGGTGAATTTGTGCCTGAACCTGTATCCTGCCCGAAAAGAGATACAGTACCATCTTCCCGTAACAAGAGAGTATGCTGTAAACCGGCAGCCACCGAAAGATAGGTATCTTCAGAATCAAATTCGGCTGTTGTTGGAACACTGCCCCAGGCGGACACTCGTCCATCCGACCGTAATATCGCGTTATGAAAACCGCCCGCAGAAATCAACTCAATATCCCGTATTTCTCCTGCATCAATTTTTACAAGGCCCCAGGAGATCAGGGAACCCGGCTGAACGGGATCCTGTGAGTACAATAAATCACCTTTTGACAAAAAAACGGCTAAAAGTAAAAGGAAGAATCGAAGAGAATGAAGTAACACATTTGTCATGGCAGCGGCTTTTTATTTTTTATTTCCTGTTCTAAAATTGTATTACGTAAAACCTGCTGATTTACCGTCATTCAGGATATAGGCACAGGGCAGAGTGAAGAACGAAATCAATAGAAATGATGTCTGGATTGCAGCTTATAATATGTTTACCAAATCCGTTAGTAATTTTTTGAGGCTTATTTTATTTACTGAGTTTATCACCAAAACACTCAGGAAGATCTCAAATGTGTAAATCTTGTCAATTTATCCATAAGCTCAGAACAAGCTTCTGATTTATTTTACAGGGTTTGAATTCAATCAGTTGTCTATTCAGCAGGAGGCAGTAAAAACAAATCCTCCGAATTCCAGTATGATTTAAAAAGTTCAAATTGATTCTTCATACCTGCCCGCTGCTGACCTGATGCCTATCTCATAATCAGTATTACGGGCAGGTTTTCAGATTGCTTACCAAACAACCTGCGCGTGTGCGCAAAGCAGCGGCAAAAATCAACATAGAGTAAATTAAAAGTTGTTTTTCACCCAAGAATCACAAAGCTTTCTATAGCCTATCGGCTATCAGCTTTTTTGGTGACACAAAATCGTAAGTATCCGTCTCTATCATCTCTTTAATATCGTGGATCGATGGCCGGTCACCCCAAAACGTGCCGTAGTATGTAAAACGAACGATTCCATCTGTATCAATGATTACCACAGACGGACGGTTGATCCATTCGGCGTGAACTGTAAAAGCCATGGGTTGAACCCCGTAAATTGTCCCGACTCCGGCGGCCCGGTCAACAAGATGAGGCCACCATATTTTACTTGTATAGGATTCGAGAAACGGTTCTTCTGCAAACCAATATTCAGGTTCCAGCTCTTTTCCAACCATTACCCTGCAGGGATAGAGATCGTGGCATTCAAGGGTAAAAAATTGAATCTGGCCTTCAAGCTCATGCTGCATTTCAATAAGTTCATCAAACTCACGATGGCAAACAGGACACCAGTCGGCAAATATCCAGATTAACACAACCGGTTTTTTATTTTTGAAATTGGATAATGACCAGTTTTTTCC
>JBHJOO010000615.1:0-7322 GCA_050329675.1 Balneolaceae bacterium | reverse complement strand
ACAGGAATCGACACCATATCCGGTTTTGCAGAATTTTATAAAGTAAATCTTTCTGATGGATTTCCACTTTTGACTACTAAAAAAGTATACTTTCGATCCGTGATTCTTGAACTGCTTTGGTACCTGCGGGGAGAAGATCATATTAAATGGCTGAGAGATGAAAAAGATTGCCACATTTGGGATGAATGGGCTGACGAAGATGGATATGTAGGGCCAATTTATCCCGTGCTTTGGAGACGTTTTCCATATTTAAAGACTAAAGATGGCAAGTCTTATTTATCGAATGGAAACAAAAAAACAATGGAATGGAAAATTGATGAATTTGATCAGATTCAGCGGGCAATTGATATGCTTATACATAACCCGGAAAGCCGGAGAATTGTTGTTTCGGCATGGCATCCGGGTTTGCTATCTGAAATGGCTCTTCCACCGTGTCATGTTATGTATATTTTTAATGTGTCAAATGGCAGGCTGAATTGCCATCTCACACAAAGATCCGGAGATATTGCTTTAGGTATTCCTTTTAACCTGGCTTGTTATTCAGCATTAACTATGGCCATTGCTAAAATTACAGACCTGAAACCGGGGATTTTTGCTCATACAATTGTAGATGCTCACATATATGAAAATCATATTGATGGATTGAATGAACAATTAAAACGTGAACCACGGACATTGCCTCAGCTGCATATAGCTGATAAACCCATTGACGAACTTCAATTTGAAGATTTTACATTAAAAAATTATAATCCGCATCCTTCAATTAAATTTGAAGTAGCTGTTTGATATGAAACTGATTCTGATAGCTGCACATGATCCGAATCTGGTAATTGGCTCCGGCGGCGAGCTTCCGTGGCATTACAAAAAAGACTTACAATTCTTCAAAAAAACAACTCTTGGACATCCGGTTCTCATGGGCAGAGGTGTTTTTGAGGAATTAAATGAAAAACCACTGCCCGGCAGAAAAAATATTGTTCTCAGCAGGTCTCGTGAATATACCCATGTAACAACTTTCCGCTCACTCAATAAAGCACTTCAATCATTGGCAATTGAATCCAGCGTATTTGTCATCGGTGGCGGAGAAATTTACAGGCAAACGATAGACATAGCTGATGAAATGATAATCACACAAATACACAAAACCTATGAGGGCGACACATATTTTCCGGAATACAGACATGAAATTGGAAAGAAGTGGAAGGAAGTTTGGCGCGAAGACCACGAGGAGCTTTCATTTCTGAAATTTAAAAGAATACAAGAAGATAAAAACTGAATGATATAGTAATATTTAAATTATAGGTTATAGGTAAATTTACCTACGTAAAAATGGAAAATATTTAATATTAATTTCGGTGTTTAAATTAATATTTTAGATAAATTTAACTGATTATATTTCAACAATTCTATTTATTTGTACCAATATTTGTAATCACGGCTAATGTTAAAAAACACTAATGGCTAACAAGGTAGTTTTAGGATTACATTCATTTAGTAAATGCTTAGGTCAAATAATGAATAATTGATATTAAATTTTCTACCATACAACCCTCTGTTTTTAAATGAGATCTGGTTCCAGGGAATTTCCGGCCAAATCTATTTCATATCTCTTATCATTCTTATGTCTCTTGTTGTTTATCTGTTTATCAAAACAAGAAGAAGTGATGATGGATTTGAGTTAACGACATTTGAACAGAATATGTATTTACAGTCGATTGCATCCAAGACAGATCATGCAGTTGCGATTGTGGATACAGACGACAGAATTAAATTTGCCAATGAGCATTTTCTCGATTTGTTTAGTGTCAGAACTTCAGATATCGAGGGAAAAATTCTTGATGAAACACCACTGCCGATGTCGGTTCAAAAAAGGATGACAATGAACCGCAACGGTGATATAAAATTTATGAAAGACGGAATTGAAGAAACCCGTCTCATGAATATCCATTCAATTACTGATGATCATGGAAAATTACTTGGGAGATTGCTAACGATTGAACAAAAGTTCAAAAAGGCAGATATTATTATTCCTGATAAATTTAATAAACTGGATGAACTTTCTCATAATATCAACACTCCGTTAAATGTTATTTCGGGATACAGTGAAATACTTGCGGATGATGATAATTTAACTGAGGAACAGCGGGAAAAAATCAGTGTAATAACAAATAAATCGAGAGAGCTTCGTTCAGTCATTAATGACCTGCTGCAGGAAGAGGGAGAAAGGCCACCTGTTAATGGAGAAAAATCAAACAGAAAAAGTGACATCAGGAAAGTGATGATTGTAGATGATGTATCTTTCAACCGGACACTTCTCAAGATTATGCTTGAACGCAATAAGTTCAGTTATTGTGAAGCCACCAATGGAAAAGAAGCCATTGAAATAATGCAAAAGTGTAATCCTGATCTTATTTGTATGGATATATCGATGCCTGTCATGGATGGTGTTGAAACATTTGATTATATACGATCACTTGAAAATCAATATGCTGAGATTCCAATCATTGCAGTGACTGCAAACAGCCGTAAAAACAACCGGGAGAGATTATTGAAAAAAGGTTTTGATGGTTTTTTACAGAAACCATTTCGTGAGAAAGAACTTCTTGATCTTATTCATCAATTAAAGCATTAGCGTTGTGGCAGCTATTAAATGTCGGTCAAGAGTCATTCTGAATGTATTCGGGATAACTGTCTTCCCACAACCGTACTATTAAAGTTGACACTATACTCGTCTAAAATAAATCGACTTCTTTCAGATGTACCACATACGGTTTCACAACCGGCTTGGTTAATGCAATTATATGTTTTGTATCTGCTGCTTTCGAAAATTCAACAGCCCGCTCTTCATCATCTAATATCCATATAGTTTCATTTTCATATTTATATGCCTCGCTATAACTCTTGTCAAAATGAAAGTAAAATGATGCAGAAATTTCATCAGACGGGTAATTCATCTTCCTGAGATACTCAGCCGTTTTTTCAGACGCTGCAGCTATTATGTTTTTGTCAAAATGCTTATTTAAAAATGTAGTGCGAAACAGGGACCTGTTCAAAAATCTGTTACACAAATCGGATAATACAGGATCGGAATCGTTTTTCCAGTATTTAAGACTTATAAAAATATCATGATCGTCAAGGTCGGTGTAGGCTTCAAGCAACCCCGGTTTAATCGTTTTTTTTGCAGAAGGATTATGTTCAAACATATATTTTAGAGCAGCAGAAGGATGATAAACCTTAATCTTTTTACCGGTTAAAAATTTAACTCTTTCAATAATTTTTTTTAAAAGTGCATCGGCACTTAACACTGTTTTATGCAGATAGACCTGCATATACATAAAGCGCCTTGATAGTATATAATTTTCAATCGCATAAATACCTTTTTTTTCAATAACGATATTTCCTTTAAAAACACGCATTGTTTTTATAATCCGGTTAATACCAACCGAACCCTCTGATACTCCGGTAAAAAAACTATCCCGTTTCAGATAATCGAGCCTGTCAATATCAAGCTGTGATGAAACTAATTGATGAAGAAATTTTTTAGGATACTGATCAGTAAATATTTTTATAGCAATATCAAGTGCGCCATCAAATTCTATATTTAGTTCCCTCATTATTTTCAGGCTCATTTTTTCGTGATTAAAATCACTGATCAGAGAGTGTTCAAGGGTGTGAGAGAGAGGTCCGTGACCGGCATCATGCAGAAGCAGTGCAATCAGGGTGGCTTCATACTCTGCATCACTGATAGTCGTATCTTTTTCCCGAAGAATATTTAATACCCTCTGTCCCAGTTCAAGAGATCCGATTGCATGTGAAAATCTTGAGTGTTCAGCCGCAGGAAATACGAGATAACCCAGCCCAAGCTGTCTGATTCTTCGCAATCGCTGTACGTATGGATGATCAATCAATCGAAGAATGATTCCTTTGGGAATCGTTATAAAACCGTGAACAGGATCGTTGAATATTTTGTATTGAGTGCTTTTATCCATTAAAAAATTAATCAGATAGATTTTTTATCAGATAGAGATTTTTATCCGGTAATTCCGGCAGCCGGACGGGCCTTTGTGATTTTGTACTGTACCAGACACCTGTTGATTTGGCAACAGCTTTTAATTCTTTTGATTTGCTTTCATAAATAGCTTGAAAACCACTGATGCTGCTGTTGCCATAGTCTGCTACTCCTGTGCCGACAAGAATATCAGAGGGGTAAAGCAGAGGATTGATATAATTTATTTCAAGATGAACAAGCACAAAGCTGTTACCCGATTTCATTGAGGAGAGAAATTCGGGTATTTCACTTATAAATCGAATCCGTGCTTCCTCAAAATAGGTATTAAATTGAGCATTATTTACATGATTCAATGTGTCAAGATCCCTGTAGCGTATCTGAATGGTTGTCCAGTTTGGAAATGTACCTTCATTGAAAGGAGGTTTGATCATTTTATTGTATAAAATTTACTATGTTTCCTGATATTTATTCCCTGAACATACGAACTAATAATACCGTCAATTGAGCAGGCAAATTTTTGTTTGCAAAGTACAGTTTTTTAAGGAAAAACTTAAAGAGATCAACGATACTTGAAATTTATGGTCAAATATTTGCCGGATCTTCTATTGATTGATCTAATCATTATATTTGAACGCAATTGAAAAATAAATAAATACCATGTTTGATAGCGATACTCAAAAATTTCTCGAAAAATTATTAATTACACCAAGTCCCACTGGATACGAATCAGCCGGACAAAAAGTATGGATAGATTACATGAAGACATTTGCTGATCAAGTAACTACTGATTCCTACGGTTCAGCAGCGGCATCCATTCATACAAATAATGATGTAATGACAATTATGATTGAGGCCCATGCCGATGAGATAGGAATGGTTGTTCAGCATATTTCGGATGATGGATTTATCTACTTAAATAAATTGGGGGGCAGTGATTCGACTATCGCACGGGCTAAGAGAGTAATTATTCATAACAAAAAAGGGCCAGTTACCGGAGTTACCGGAAATACCGCTATTCACTTGCAGGACAACAAAAACGGAGGGGGAAAGCAACCTTCATGGAAGGACATATTTGTTGATATAGGAGTTTCAAAAAAAGAAGATGCATTGAAATTGGTACAAATTGGCGATCCGGTAGTTTATCAGGGAGATGTTGATTATCTGAATAAAGATATTATAACCGCAAGAGCACTTGATAACAGAATTGGTGGATTTATGATTGCTCAGGTACTTAAAAAAATAAAATCTGCAAGAAGTAAGTTAAAAGTTAATGTACTGGCATTAAACTCGGTGCAGGAAGAGGTAGGTGGATTTGGTGCACGGATGATGAGTTTCCGCCACATGCCGGATGCTGCCTTTGTAACGGATGTAACTCATGCTACGGATTCTCCCGGAATTGATCACAAAGAACATGGCATGGTTAAACTTGGCAAGGGGCCATCCATACAGCATGGAGGTGCGAATCATCCGGGACTTGTGTCATTTATTGAGGATGTGGCACATAAAAAGAAAATTGACCTGCAGCATGAAGCCACAAGTGTTCGTACCGGTACAGATGCAGATAGTATTTTTTTCCAGAAGACTGGCATTCCCAGTGCTTTGATTTCGCTTCCGATCCGTTATATGCACTCGCCTATTGAAACGGCTTCGATGAATGATATAAAAACACTTATTGAACTGATGACTGAATTAATATTGGCCCTTGAGCCTGATCATCACTTTTCAGTACTTTAACCCGCATTTATCACCGAGAAATTTGGATGTTGGCAAGGCGAACTTCAAATGGCGTGGTGAATCGTACAGATTGTACGTAGAACAAGTCATTTGTTAGTCGGAATACCGGTGTTCAATTTCAGCAAGCTTTTGATCAATAAATTCTCTTGAGAACCAGTTGCCTCTTACCATTACCCCGCTAAGATCTTTCAGTACGGACAGATCTTCAAGAGGATTTCCTGGAAGCAGAATTAAATCGGCTCTTTTTCCCTCTTCAATTGTTCCAAAATTATCTTTATCGGATAAATAGTCACCTACATTCCGTGTTCCGCTTACAAGAATATCATAAGCGCTCATACCTGCATCTTTCAAAACAGGAATTTCCCTGTGAATAGAGAAACCCGGTACACTGAAAACCTGGGGTGCGTCTGTTCCCATCAGAATATTAGCACCAGCGTCATTTAATGCTTTGAGGAGCTTTTGCCTGTTCTCTGCATGAATTTTACCTGACTCGGAAGAGAAATACGGGTTATTCTCAATGCGCCGCTCAATGTAATTGTACCATCCGGAAAGTACTTGCTTTGGCATATATTTCAACTCAACATACTGTTTAAGTTTATCATAATCAGCAGCCCCGATAAGAGTTTCCCAGAGAGCTTGTGTGGGTACAACCCAGGTATTATGTTTAAGGGTTAGATCAACAGCTTCCTGTAATTTATTTTCAGATACCGGTTGATTGGTTGCATCCATAAATGCCGTGTAGCCATCAAGGTGATCAATGGTTTTCTGGCCAAGTTCTAATGCATTCACAAGACCCACATCTTCAGGAACATGGCCGGCAAAAGTAATTCCCACTTCATGAGCCGTTTCAGCAATGGCTCTGTATTCTTCAAGGGTTAAGCCCGGATGTATTTTCAGCAAGTCCCAGCCTTCTTTCTTTTGAAGCCTGACCACTTCAGCGGCTTGTTCGGGAGAGTGGATGGAGTTACCATTAAAACTGGGCCCTGCCAGATACAAAGTGGGCCCGATCATTGTTCCATTCCCAACGGCCTCTTTTAAATCCAGTTGCCCCGGATGGCCAAGCATGCCTCGAACAGTTGTTATGCCACCGGAAATGTAGAGAAAAAGAACATCCTCAAGATACGTTTCCGGAAAGTTTGGGCTTTGAATTGGCGGTGGCACATGGCCATGCATCTCGCCTAAACCGGGAATGAGAAATTTACCGGAACCATCAATTATCCGGATTGAACCATCCGGTGAAAAATCATCAGCCGGCAGAATATTGGTTATTCTGCTGTTTTCAATTAAAACAGTCTGATTTTGGAGAATCCCGTCATCGGTCATTTTAATTACATTCACATTGGTAAATGCTGTTTTATTAGCTGATTGTGGAGTTTGAGCTAAAATATTTTTACTGAAGAACAGTAGCGCGGCAGATAGTAATGCTGTTAAATATATAATTTTGTATTTCATGGCTTTAAATTTTTAAACAATAACAATTCGCTGATATAATACGAAAGTGGTAAAAGAATTGGACAAAATCCAGTTAATTAACAGGCAGGCAGTGAATAAACTGATATAATTACAATTTTGCTTGTCAGTT
>JBHJOO010000198.1:0-3393 GCA_050329675.1 Balneolaceae bacterium | reverse complement strand
ATCAACCAATAGATTTGAGATCGCCCGGACACAAACCGGTGAATCTCTTTTAACGGAATATAAAGTTGGAAATGGAATACTTATTGTATCGGGAATAGGGAGTGATCCCGGATGGTCAAACTTTCCGGTAAAACCGTTGTTTGCACCACTTCTTTATCGTACGGTTCTTTATTTGACAGCAGTTGAAAGTCAGAATTTAAAAGAACACCTTCTCGGTGATCCGTTTCAAATACAATTACCGAAAAATCCGGATCAGATCCGGCTTATTTATGATGGCACCGAAATACTTCCCGACCGGCAGCAAGTATACCGTGGAACACAAATTACTTACCACGCTGAAAACTGGGAACCCGGCTGGGCAGAAGTTCGGGCGGACGGTAAAAAAATATTATATGCAATAAATCAGAATGCAATGGAATCTGATTTTAAAACGTTAAATGAGAAGGAGCTTAAAGAAAAACTGGAAACCTTGTTTCCCAATCTATTGATAGACCAAATGGAGGGTGATGTTGAAGCAGCTGAAAACCAAATACAATCGGCATCATTTGGAAGGGAAATTTGGTACTGGTTTATAATCATAGCAATTGTTTTATTACTGCTCGAATCCGTAGTTTCGAGATCGTATAAAGCAGAAACAATACAGTAATGAACTTATCAACAGATATTCACAGCTTATTTGTGCTGGTTCTTGCACTTTTCACACTTGCATCAACCTTTTTAGCTGCTTATTCAATCGCCAATGTATTAAGGCTTCGCAATATTCGCATGAGCTGGAAACAGGGCAAGCTTGCCGGATATCCAATTTTCTCAACTATATTTCTGCTATCGGCATTGATACTTACCGGTTTTGTATATGCCAATGAAATGAGTCAATATTACATCATTTCTGCATGTTATATATGGATCGGGCTGAGCTGGTTCACATCAAGTTTTTTGGCATCACTCTGTTTTATATCTGATTATGGAATTGTGAAAAATATCAATGATACATCTCAAACTGTAGCCTGGCATCAAATTATTGATCTTTTTGAAAAACACGCCAAAAATGGGACAACAGTTACATTCATGTATCAAAAGCATGATAATACCCCGGATCAATTACCGGATCTTGTTCGTCTTGAGTTATTTGTTCCGGATGAAAAAGAATCAACTTTCCAGAAAATACTGACATATAAACTTGGAAGTACAATGGCGAATGTGGCGGGCAAATCTATTGACGTAAAAGCATTTGAATGAAATTTAAAAAGGATTTCGTCTATTGATTGAACAAGTAAAAAATTCTGCTGTTAAAGAAAAGGTATTATTAATCGGGATATATGGATCCGATACAATGCGATGGCAGGCGGAAGAATATATTGATGAACTTAAACTGCTTGCCGATACTGCCGGAGCCCAAACGGTGGGCAAAATGCTTCAGAATCGCATTTATCCTGATCCTTCTACTTATGTTGGCAAAGGAAAATTACAGGAATTAAAACAGATTATTGGAGATGAAAACGTTGATACACTGATATTTGATGATGATTTATCTGCCACTCAAATTCGAAATATTGAAAAAAGTTCAAAAGCTAAAGTACTGGATCGCAGTGGATTGATTCTCGACATATTTGCATCCCGTGCCAAAACTTCTGCAGCCAAAACTCAGGTCGAACTGGCACAGCTGCAATATTTGCTTCCACGGCTTACCCGGTTCTGGACTCACCTGTCGCGTCAAAAAGGCGGTATCGGTACAAAAGGGCCGGGAGAAACCCAGATTGAAACGGACCGCCGCCTGATCGGACAAAGGATTTCAACTTTAAAAGACAAGCTGGAAAAGCTTGACAAACAGCGAACTACACAGAGAAAAAGACGGGAAGGGCTTATAAGAACCGCCCTTGTGGGATACACGAATGCCGGGAAATCAACACTGATGAATGCACTTACAGAAACCAATGTGCTTGCAGAAAACAGGCTGTTCGCTACTCTTGATTCTACAGTAAGAAGACTTGAACTGAATCATCACACAGTACTTCTGTCAGACACAGTCGGATTCATAAGAAAATTGCCTCATAATCTGATTGAAAGTTTTAAATCAACTCTCGATGAAGTCCGGGAATCCGATTTATTGCTTCATATTATAGATGCATCATCACCACTTATTGATGATTACATTTTTGTTGTTAATTCTACTCTCAAGGAAATTGGAATAAAAGACAAGCGGCAACAACTTGTTTTCAATAAAATAGACAAACTGGATCCAGCCAAAATTTCTGAATTAAAGAAAAGGTATTCTGAAGCAATATTTACATCTTCCGTCAGTGGTATCGGATTAAAAAAGCTTTTAAATAAAATTGGTGATATCATTGAAGAAGATTATGTTTCATTTAATTACAATATTCCATTAAAATTTTATAAAGCTGTTGCTTTTTTGCATGAAGTTGCGATAATTGACCAAGAACAATATGACAATAACAACGTTATAGTATCAGGCAGAGCAGCAAGTGATGATTGTAAAAAATTTGATGCAATGCTAAAAAAACTCGATAATACAATACAGGCATGAATTAAACCATTTTTTTGTGATAGCAAAAACAATCATCAATAAAGATTTTGTCCCGCTGACTCTGGAGGACGCTGCTTCATCGGCATTAGCCAAGATGGATGCCTGGCATACTACCTGCCTTCCGGTTCTTGAGCCGGCAACCCGGCGTGTGGTAGGAACCATTATCCTGGATGATATTGTAGATTTACAAGATGAAAGCGTTCCTATTTCCGTTCTCGATTTAAAACCTGTGATATCCGTATACGAACACCAGCATCTTTTTGAGGTAGCAAGATTGATGCTGCTGCACGAAATTCGTCTGATCGCCATTACAGATGAATCGGATTGCTATATTGGGGTTATTGAAAAGAAATCGGTTCTTGAAGAAATATCTGAAATGCTGAATGTTTCGGTTTTGGGTTCAGTAATAACGATTAAAATTCCTGTTGATGATTATTCTCTTACCGAGCCGGTTCATTTAATTGAAAGTGAAAAAGCAAATATTCTCGGAGTAACTGCTCAGCAATCAGATAAATCGGAGCCGGTAATACAGGTATCATTTAAATTGAATATACGGGATACGTCCATCGTCAGCTCGGCACTTCGAAGACATGGCTATGAAATTATAAGTGAAAACAACAGTGATTTGTTAAATGTAGATTTTTCCGACAGAGCAGATGAAGTTATACGGTATCTCGACATCTGAAAAATATCACATCATTTATAACTTCAGCAAGGAACAAATATCTTATCTTGGTATATTTAAAAGATACATTCAGTTTTGAAACCGGTATTTATGAAAACGACTTTTTCTTTTTTAATCATCGCTACATTTTTATTACTAAACGCACCGCAGGGTATTACCCAGCACT
>JBHJOO010000022.1:0-2096 GCA_050329675.1 Balneolaceae bacterium | reverse complement strand
AGCAGCATCTCAACGGCCTGCTCCGTATAACGGATTTGTACATTACTGGCAAGTTTGAGATTGCGATCTGCATTTCTCAAATCTTTCAATGCCGTTTCAAGATTGGTCAGAAGCCTGTTTCTCTCTTCTTCTTTCGCATAATTTATCGACTTTTCAAGCTGCCTGGCCTGTTCAACACGTGCCTGGTTCCTGTTTCTGAAAATGGGAACTTTTACCGACCCTCTTAGCATAAATGCATCCTTGCCATTATCTTCAATCTCCACCGGACGCTCACTGACAAACGTATAATCCAGCCCCACATAAAAAGATGGCCGGTTTAATTTGCGTGCAAGGGTTATTTCATCCTGCCTTGCCCTGCTTTTATATTCCAGCTGCTGTAATGAAGGGTTCTGTGCAAGTATTTGGCCATACAAATCATCCGTTTCCGGTATAACAGCCACCGAATCAATTTGATCCGGGCTCACCACTTCAAGAGAGGGATCCCTGTTTAAAATATTATTAAAATCGGTTTTCAAAACATCCAGTTCATCCATATGAATATGCAACTGATTTCGAAGTTCTTCCAGCTCAATTTGAACACGTAAAACATCAACTTGCCGGCCGGTTGCTGATTCATAGTTTTGAAGAGCTGCACTCTCAAACGTTTCCAGGATTTGGATGTTCTGGTTCAGAATATCAATCGACTGCTCCATAAAGTATATTTCATACCACCGTTCCTGAACGGTAAAGAAGAGCCTGTTTCTTTGTTCCTGAAATTCCTCAAAAAAGACCCTCGCTTCAGTGGCAGCTACCGTTTTGCGCTGTGAAAGTGTGCCGAACCATGGAAGCATTTGAGTTAGTGAAATGCGCGCTTCCTGCGCGCCAACCCTCGTTTCAACGGGCCTGACAAAATAACCAAAGCCGATTTCGGGATCATCCAAAGCTCCCCGAATCGGAACTTCCTGCAATGCCGCCTGATACCTGTAAAAGGCTGATTGTATCTCCGGATTGTTCTCGGCCGCTATTTCTAAATAATCAGCAAGAGACTGAGAATGAGTTTGTATTGTAAAAAATGGCAGCGTGATAAAAACCACAAGTAATAAACAGGTTATCACACCTTTTGAAAGAGAATGATTTTTTTTCATTCTTCCTGTCTGCCTGCAACAAACTTCTAAAGGTTGAAGAGTCCCTTTTTCATTTTTTGATTTTGAATTAGCGATATTCATAATTCGATATTCGTTATTTTTTTGGAATGGAAGCTTATTCGTTTATCAGATCAATCCGCAATCTGCCTTGATTAATACTTCGCTTATTATATAGCTCAAAGAAGATAGAAGTATGTATTAACTTTGGCGGGCTATCTTAACCAAACTATACGAGTGTCAGAAGAGTTTTCTGCTAATTCAGAAAAGAGCTGTTTTTAAGAAAGATGGGAATGTCCCGGAATACCTGTTCAGGATTCATCAAACTGAAATTTCCGGATTTTATGTCCGCCGTAAAAAGCAGGTTTTTAACCGGCGGTATGGAAGAAGTTATATTATTGGAAATAACTGCGTGATCAGAGTTAGAAAAATGATTATATGTAAAACAGCATATCATGCCGGTATCGCATTCATCATCCGGATTACTCTTTTCACTGCCGGCCGGTGTCGAATTATCACAACATTCATTTTGATGATGCAGAAGACCTGATTCATCAGGCTGCATATCGTGTAAATGACAATCAACAGATGCAGTGTATATTGAAAAGCCGCTTAGTATAAAAAACCCCGCTAATAATAGCGTTAGGTCGATCCGAAAAATAAGGTTGGGCTTATAATTTAACACAGTTTTAAGCAGATACGAATTAGTGGGTTTGAATTCCATACTAAAATCCTAAAGTAAATAATACTTTTCATCAATTAATTTTCCATAGAATCAAAAAATATTACACATGATTTGAAATGGATTATAATAGTGCACTGTTAATAAATAGAGAACTCCTGACTTGTCGTAAACATTCAAGCCGCGATTTTGTCGATTCGTATCAGATTCTTTGGATCTTTGTGTGTTGTACGTGTGCTATCCATCCCTAACATAGCTTGTGTATTAATTATGGTCAAGCTATTTTAGGCATC
>JBHJOO010000356.1:0-7752 GCA_050329675.1 Balneolaceae bacterium | reverse complement strand
AGCAATCACTCTGAGAGATTCAATTTCGATCGTGCGATTTTCTATCCAGTGTCCAAATTTCCGGATATAGGCCGTTTTAAACTCATGTTGAATGTCTGAATTTTGATCCCAGGATAGTTCAAGAGCAGAGTCCTGACCCTTAAACCGGGCAAAAACAAAACGGTTTTTAATTTCAATGCCGGTATTTCCGGTTATATCCTTCCGCACTTTATTTAAAGCTTCTTCTTCCAGTTTCTTGAAGGCCGATCGTAAACGGGGTTCAATTTCATCAAGCGGCTGAAGAGTTTGTTTTTCGCTGAAGCGTTCAATACGGGCTTTTGCAAGGCCGCGGGCACTTAGCAAACCGGCATCTTGTGAAATCAAAATTGTTGAGATGTTCAATTTGTCAGCAATGGCACAGGCGTGTTGTGCACCGGCTCCGCCAAAACTTACGAGTGCATATTCAGACGGTTCAAATCCTTTTTGGAGAGAAATTTTACGAATAGCCTGCGCCATTCTTTCATTGGCGATATCCAAAAACCCCTCAAGAATCTCTGAATCGGAAACATCATTCTTTTCATGATTATTTATTGATTCACTTACTTTTTTAAATGCTTTTGCTGCCGCGTCTTTTTCTACAGGAAAATGAAAATTGGAGGGATGAAGCCTGCCCAGTAATAGATTTACATCAGTTATGGTTAACGGGCCTTTGCTTCCATAGCAAGCCGGGCCAGGGTCGGCCGAGGCGCTTTTCGGGCCCACCTGAAGAGCGTGGCCGTCGAAAGAACAGATAGAGCCGCCTCCGGCTGCAACAGTTTCAATGGAAAGAGCCGGTGCTACAAGGATGGCATCACCAACCTGGTGTTCATAATCGTAATCGAAATCACCTTCATATCGTGCTACATCCGTGCTGGTTCCGCCCATATCAAACGAGAGAATCCGGTTAAACCCGGCATCTTTCCCTGAAGATGCGGCTCCGACAACTCCACCTGCAGGCCCGCTCAACAGGCTGTCTTTTGGTGTATATTCATCCACATTTACCAGCCCGCCTGCACTGGTCATTACTTTAAAGGATCCGTTTTTTAAATATCGGGATACATTATCAAAATACTGTTCCATTACAGGAGCAAGGTATGCGTTTACGTCAGCGGTGCGGGCACGCGGAACAATTTTGATCAGCGGACTTAAGTCAGATGAAACGGATATATATTTAAACCCTTTTTTTTGAAGCCACTCCGCAAGATATTTTTCATGAATATCATTTTTATAACTGTTCATCAGACAAATAGCTGCCGAGGTTATTCCGGTGTCAATGAATTGGGTAATTGTTTTCTCTATTCGTTTGTATTCAGGTTTAACGAGGATATTTCCATTGCAGTCAATCCGTTCATCAACTTCAATCACAGCATGATAAAGGGGGGAGGGTTTTTCCGGGTTTAGGGAAAAGATATCTTTGCGATGCTGTTCGCCAATCAAAAGCAGGTCTTTAAACCCTTTTGTGATGAAGAATACCGTTTTGTCTCCATTCTTTTCGAGCAGGGCATTGGTGCCTTTCGTTGTACCGAGCCTCAGATCCATCATAGGAAGCGGTTTACCGGCTGGTGTTTGTGTAAGCAAACGGGCAGCAAGCACCGGAGCTTCTTCATGAGAGGAAACTTCAAAATTTTTTTGCTGAACGGGAGTCTCTCCAGGCGATTGATTCAATTTAAGCAGATGTTGCTTTGAGTCGTATTTTTCAACGATAAAATTGTGATTATCTGTACCGAGTAACTTGAAAGTAAATCCTTTTACAAAATTATCTGGAGCATTCCAGTCCGTCTGAATGGAAAAAGTACGGCCGTCAGTTCTGCCGGTGATTGTGCCACGCAGTGAACTGCTGCTCAGTACCTTGCATCGATGCTCATTCCCGCCCGGATCTATACCGAAACAATCAGTAAACGTACCACCGGTATCGATACAGATTTTCCAGTGAGATGTTTGTTTGTCTGTCAATATCTTTTAAGTTTAACCGGCTAAGGTATCATAACCTTATGTTCAGCCTGGAAATTTTAATAAACATCCGTTAAAATCAGGAATTGGGAAAAAGAAAACAAACCATTCCCTCATCCTCCGCCTGCATCTTTGAACAGGCAGAAAACTAAACCGGAGGGGAGTGCGAGAGGTGTTGAATAGAATAAAGAAAAAATAAATTGTAAATGGGTGATGGACAAGTTTTGTGGTATCCAATTTATTATCAGCAAATCGTATTTTAACTTGCTTCTCAAAAGGCAACAGCCAGAACGACTAGATCCCTCCACTCCTCCCGACAGAAATGTACCCCGACCTAACTTGGTGCGGGACAGGCTGTCGGGATCCGGTCGGGATGACAGGGCAGATGGGGTGGGATGCGCGGCGTTCAAGTCGCTTGCCAAAACCACGCTCCTCCCACACCGCGACAGAAGCAGTCGTTTGCGCTGGCGGCATAACGTAAGATTTTGTGTAACAACGGATTGGATACGCCGCCCACTTTAAAAAGTGCCCCTGTCATCCCGACTAAGTGATTCCCGACAGCCTGATTAATACGGTAATGCCGTGATGCATTCCTGTCGGGAAGAACGCATGGAGGGATCTCCTCTTAATGGCAACCGCCTGCGTAAAGCTTTCATCAAATCAATCTGCAAATCAGAAAAAAAAACTTATCCGGCTTGCGCCCCGCCGGCGGGCGGCCTTACTTTATTAAGGCCATCGGCTTCCCACAGGGCGATTATCTCACAAAATCCAACGCTGTCAGATCCAGTGGGTGCTGACAGGTTTCGACCGACATTTCTTACATATCATAAGAAACCCTGGTGGTTCAATCCGGTTAGGGAATTGTAATCCGGAAACCCATTTCGGCGGGTAGCAGAAAAGTCTGTTCTCAGAATGAGCTTAATACCCGCCGCTTTCCAATAAACCGAAAAGCAGAAAAACAGAAGGGCATAAAAAAAGTACCGGAGTACATTCATTTAATTTATCTGTTACGAATCCTTAAATAAACAAGTTGCGGATTTCCAACTTTTTGCCAATCCTACCGTAGTATTTTTAGCAACTGTACTCCCTTACAAGTACAACAAATTTTAAATGATTGTCAAGAGAATGCAGCCATTATTTTTAAACAACTTTTCCACAAAGTTATCCACAAATTAATTTTAAAATTAAGATTGCAGTGAGCCAGTTTTATTTTTTTTTAACCGGTTTCATAAAAGTCATGAATTAAAATACTGGATTAATTATTGTTTATCATACAAAAGCATGCCAAACCGGATAGTATCTGACAGTACAAATTCTTATTCTTGGTATTAATTGAATAAAACTCATTCATGAATAACAGTCTGAACATTTCCTTACCATTCACAGATCCGGTGTTGATATTTGCCCTTGTGATGCTTTTAATACTTTTGGCTCCAATGGCGTTTAGGAAGCTTAGAATTCCGGGAGTAGTCGGCCTCATTCTGTCGGGGACACTTGTAGGCCCGGGCTTACTTGGGTTGCTTGAGAGAGACGATACCATTCAGTTACTGGGAACAGTGGGGTTGCTTTATCTGATGTTTATGGCCGGCCTGTCTATAGATCTGAACCGGTTTGAAAAACTTCGAAACCGGAGTATGGGATTTGGGTTGATGTCGTACGTTTTACCGGCAGCTGGTGCATATTTTGCTGGTATTCACCTCTTGGATTACTCTTTGGCAACGTCTCTTTTGTTAGGCGCAATTGTTGGGTCACATACACTGCTTGCTTATCCCATCATTGAAAGGCTTGGAATTACAAAAAACACTGCAGTAACCATGACGATGGGTGGAACGCTGGTTACAGATTCACTCTCTTTAGGAGTTTTAGCCATCATTGCAGGATCGATAGCTGAAAACCAGGGTGCCGGGTACTGGGCAGGTTTTATCACTTCAATAGTCGTATTTGTGGCTGCAGCAATTATCATTCTGCCAAGGCTTGGCAGCTGGTTCTTCAGAAATGTAAAATATGAAAATAATGTTGATTTTGTATTTATGGTAGCAGTGCTGTTTTCAACGGCATTTCTGGCTGAATTAGCAGGCTTGGCATCTATTATCGGGGGATTTCTTGCGGGGCTATTGCTAAACCGACTGGTACCTCAGAGCGGTACACTTATGAGCAGAATTCAGTTTGTTGGTAATGCTCTATTTATACCGTTTTTTCTCATATCCGTTGGTATGCTTGTTGATATACAGGTGTTGACAAAAGCCGATGTATGGATCAAAGCTATTATATTTACACTTCTTGTATTTTTTGGAAAAGGACTTGCTTCACTTTTCATTAAATGGATTTTTAAATACTCGAAAGCAGAAGGCTTCGTAATCTATGGATTAACTACCCCTCAGTCAGCAGCCACACTTGCCGTAACCCTGCTTGGGTTTGAACTTGGATTTTTTGATCAGGTAGCAGTAAATGCCGTTGTTGTAATGATTCTTTTCACCGTATTATTTGGGCCCTGGCTGGTTGAGAATTATGGGCGGAAAGTAGTTATTGAAGAAGAAGTCAGGCCTTATGAACCATCTGAAGCACCGCAGCGTTTACTCGTTCCTCTTGCAAATCCTGAATCTGCCGATGCATTGATGGATATTGCATTTATGGTGAGAGATGATAAATCGGATCAGGCTGTTCTGCCTTTAACGGTAGCACGTGAAGGAGGTGATATGGATGCACAGGTGGCAAGAAGTGAAAAAATGCTGAGCCATGCTGTAGTGCATGCGGCAGCTGCCGACGTGCCTGTAAATCCAATTACCCGAATTGACCTCAATGTAGCAAAAGGTATTGCAAGAGCGGTTAATGAAAATCTTGTTACAAATGTGATCATTGGGTGGAATGGACAAATATCTGCAAAACAGAGAATATTCGGAACCATTTTGGATCAGTTATTAATGGAAATTGATGAAATGGTGATGGTTTGTAAAATTGATAAACCGGTTAATACATTTGAAAGAGTGGTGATTGCCATACCGCCGTTTGCCTCGCTTGAATTCGGATTTGCCACAGCAGTTCGGTCGCTAAAACTGTTAGCTGAACAGATTGGTGGTGATTTAATATTAATTTCAACGAATGAAAGGATAGAAATTGCACAAAGACGAATTAATATTATAAAACCGAAAATTGATATTGAGTATAATGGAATTAAAACATGGTCGGATTTGACAGACTGGCTTGACGACAAAAGGGAGGAATCTGATTTGTTCATACTTTTTAGTGCAAGGGAAGGGTCGCTATCATGGCGCCCTGCACTCGACCGGCTGCCCCGTGTTATTTCACAACGTTACCCGGATTTAAGTTTTATAACTGTTTATCCGTCAGAGGTTGAAAAACAGTCATCCTTGATGAATGGTAATTTGGCATTAAATATTCTTGAGAAAAGCCGAATTAAAGTAGGTTTGCAATGTAAAGATTTAAATGAAATATTAATTGAGATTTTAAGTGTTGATGAGTCACTTCAGCAATTAGATAAAGATCGATTTGTCCGTCGCTTACTGAATAATTCTTCGGATTATTCTCCGGAAATGATGGCTGGTGTCGTTCTGTTCGATGCTCATACATCACTGATAAATAAACAGAAACTATTTATTGGCGTAAATGAAGAAGGGATACAAATTCCAAATACTGCACACCCTGTACACGTGGTTTTATTGGTATTAAGCCCAAAAGAGATAAAGGTTGAAGAGCATTTAAAAGGTGTAAACACAATTGCCAAATTGATACGCCCTGGCAGGTTGCTGGATAAAATTAAAAATGCAACTAAAGCTGAAGAAGTGTACGATCTGCTTATGAAGCCAAAAACAGTAAAGGTTTCATAATTTGTTATCGGATTTGTGAATCAAACTGCATTAAATTTGATCAGCATTATTTTTAAACAACTTTTCCACAAAGTTATCCACATGTTATTGATCTGAATTGGGTGCAGAATAACGAAATTACAAATCATTTTATCAAAAACATGGATACTCATCTGAACTTTTTTGGAGGCTAATTATTGAGTATTATAGAAAGCTTAAAACGGTTATTAAATAAATAGCTAACATATTCTTTTAACTTAAAATAATTCATGGAAGTATTTTCTTCTGCCCCTCATCATGATATTCTGGTTCTTGTTTTTCAGATTGCTGTTTTGCTTTTGGCGGCGAGGGCTTTTGGTGAAGTAGCAACCCGCCTTGGGCAGCCATCAGTTGTTGGAGAAATTCTGGCCGGTATTATACTTGGCCCGTCTCTTCTCAGTGGAGCTATTCCGCTTTTTGGTGAATGGATTATTCCTCAGACGGAAGTACAGGGATATCTGCTGGAGGTTATCAGTTTGATGGGAGCCATGTTTTTGTTGCTTATAACCGGCCTTGAGACAGATATTCAACTTATAAAACGTCATGCCAAAACCGCCATCAGCGTATCTTACGGAGGCATCACTGTCACTTTCATTACCGGATTCTTTTTGGGCCAGTATCTCCCTGAATTTTTACTTGCTGATCCGGATGAACGCCTGGTTTTTTCCCTGTTTGTAGCTACAGCCATGTCAATTTCGGCGATACCAGTCATTGCCAAAGTGTTGATGGATATGAACCTGATGAGACGTGATATTGGCCAGACGATCATCGCTGCCGGTATGAGCGATGATACGACAGGATGGATTCTGCTTTCGGTTGTTGCAGGTATTGCTGCCGGGGATGCTGTAACGACCGGCACGGTTCTTCAGACTATTGGAAGCGTCCTCGCTTTTCTCATATTGAGTTTTACAGTTGGGAGATGGCTTGTTCTGAAACTGCTGATCTATGTTCAGGATGAGGTAATTTCGCGTGACAGGCTGCTCAGCCTCATTATTGTGATGGCTTTTCTCTGGGGAGCGATTACCCAGGCATTAAACCTTGAAGCCATACTTGGGGCATTTGTCATGGGAATTTTATTTGGCATGATGCGCCGGGTGCCGGAACAGGTCTTCCAAAAACTTGAAAGTATTGCACTGGGAATTTTTGCACCGATATTTTTTGCCGTCGCCGGGTTGAAAGTAAATATTGTTAATCTGTTTGATCCCACACTGATTGTAATTACAATTATAGTCATTGCGATTGCCACTCTTGGAAAAGTTGCGGGCACCTATTTTGGGGCACGAGTGATTGGTAAAAAGGATCACTGGACATCATTGAGCTTTGGTGCGGGACTTAATGCAAGGGGAGCGATGGAAATTATCATTGCTACTATTGGCCTCAGGCTTGGCATTTTGTCGCAGGATATGTTTTCAATTATCGTGGTGATGGCTATTGCCACTTCATTGATGGCACCATTTGCCCTTCGGTTTGTGCTTAAACGCGTTACAATTGGCGAAGAAGAGAAAAAAAGACTTGAAAAAGAGGAACTGGAAGCAAAAAGCCTTATAGCTGATGTACACAGGGTGTTACTGCCGGTACGCACGCGTCAGTCAGAGAAATTTGACAAAGTTCAGATAAAATCCGTTGAAGCTCAAATATTGGAATTGATTAGTAAAGATCATGAGTTATCTGTTACGCTTTTAACCGTAGCCAATAAAAATAACAAAGAGAGTGCCGAACAGTACCTGAAAAAACTTTCGAAATATTTTAAGCAGGGTGCTATCACAACAAAAGTAGTTGTGGGGAATGAGCCTGCAGATATTATTCTTGATGAGGCCCACAAGGATTACGATTTATTAGTTATGGGAGCAACTGAAGAAAATCAGGACAGAAATCATCTTTTTAACCCGATTGTAGATTATATTGTAAGGGTTTCGCCTTG
>JBHJOO010000324.1:0-5899 GCA_050329675.1 Balneolaceae bacterium | reverse complement strand
AAAACGAATTGCCATATAATATTTTACGTGTAATTGTCTTTCATATTTCTTAGACTATAAGTAGCGGAAATAAATGCTTAAGGCTATGGATTCAAAAGCAAAAGAGATAATCGGGAGTTTGCTTACGGATGCCGGGATACAAATCAACGGGCCTGAACCATGGGATATTCATGTAAAAGATGAGCGGTTTTACGGAAGGATTTTATCCGGAGGTTCTCTTGCAGCAGGTGAAAGTTATATGGATGGCTGGTGGGATGCAGAACGGCTGGATCTTTTTTTTGAGAAAGTTTTTGAAGCTAACATTGAAGAGAAGTTTAGTCAAACGCTGAAAAATCTTTGGTTTTTCATCCGGTACAAAATACTTAATCCTCAGTCGGTAAAACGATCTTTCAAAGTTGGAAAACAACATTATGATAAAGGAAATGAACTTTTCCGGCTTATGCTTGACAAAAGAATGGTTTACAGCAGCGGCTACTGGAAAGATACCGACAGCCTTGATGAAGCACAGGAAAAAAAACTGGATCTCATTTGCCGAAAACTGAATTTGAAACCGGGGCTGCACCTGCTTGATATCGGCTGCGGATGGGGTAATCTGGTTAAATTTGCAGCCGAAAATTATGGTGTAAAAGCTACCGGAATTACCATTTCTGAAAAACAGGCTGAATTTGCACATAAAGAGTGCGCGGGATTGCCGGTTACCATTAAACTTCAGGATTACAGGAGTTTGGATCATATTTATGACCGGATTGCCTCCGTTGGTATGGTGGAACACGTTGGCAAGAAAAATTATTCAACCTTCATGAAAGTAGTGAACAGATGCCTGAAACAAGACGGGCTATTTCTGCTGCACACAATCGGCAGTAATCGCTCCGTAGAAAAATGTGATCCCTGGATTGAGAAATATATTTTTCCCAATTCCATGCTTCCATCACTGGCCCAGCTGACCCAAGCTTCGGAACCTTATTTTATAACCGAAGACCTTCACAGTTTTGGCCCATATTATGACCGCACTCTTATGGCGTGGGATACCAATTTTCGAAAATCCTGGAGAAAACTTTCACAAAAATATGATGATACATTCTACCGGATGTGGAGGTATTATCTGATGTCAAGTGCGGCCTCATTCCGAACCCGACAGCATCAGCTCTGGCAGCTCTTGTTTGCCAAACCTGTGAGACGTAAAATGATTTGCACTGTCAGATAAATATTTGAGTTTGGGTTGATTAATATTGATTGTGATTTAGCATCAATTCCTGAGCAATTATTTACAATAAATCGAACGTTTTTGAGCAGTATTACCTTTTATTGAATACAATGATTAGTATTTTAATATAAACTAATAAAAGCTACCGGCTAAAAAGAATGAAGCATCAGCTGAACAAACAACAACAAAAATGGATTGATGAAAATCCTCATGATTTTTCCAGCCTGAACGCCCTATTCCTGAACTGTACCCTGAAAAAATCCCCTGAACTTTCACATACCGCTGGCCTGATTGACCTTTCAAGGCAAATAATGGAAGCATGCAGCGTGAAGACAGAGATGATCCGTCCCGTTGATTATGATATTGCTTTCGGTGTTTATCCCGATATGACCAAGCATGGCTGGGAAAAAGATGAGTGGTCTTCCATTCAAAAAAAGATTATGGATGCCCATATACTTGTGATTGGTTCTCCGATCTGGCTGGGAGAAAAATCATCCGTTGCCACTATGGTAATTGAACGCTTATACAGTTACTCCGGTGAATTAAATAAAGCCGGACAGTACGATTATTACGGGCGTGTGGGTGGCTGTTTGATTACCGGTAATGAAGACGGTATCAAGCACTGTTCCATGAGCATCTTATATGCACTTCAGCACATAGGGTATGTTATACCACCACAGGCTGATGCCGGCTGGATTGGTGAAGCAGGACCCGGCCCCTCCTATCTTGATGAAGGATCAGGCGGACTTGAAAACGACTTTACCAAACGAAACACTACATTCATGACATGGAACCTTTTGCATCTTGCAAAAATGCTTAATGACAATAATGGATTACCGGCACATGGAAATCAGCGATCCCTGTGGGAGTAATTTTTTATTAATAGTTCCGAGTTGATTTGTTTGGAATAGTCAGGCGAAGAGATTGTTCATTCGCGGTTTATAAAAATTCCGCAGCATTTCTTACAATAACATCAGGACGAAATGAATCTCTGATATTTTCACTGATTTGCAATATCTGCTCTTCATTTGCTCCGGCTGGATTAATTAATCTGCTTTGTTCATCTCTGAACCAGTTGTTTGCATTAGGTAACAGTCTTATAACCATAAGTCCATTATTTGCGGGCATATTTACGATGGATTCAAATGACAAATCTACAGCCAGCTCTTCATCAGATCTAAACACAAAGTTATCATCATTAAAAGACCCCCTCACAACAATAGAAAAAGTATTTGTTACTTCGCCGTTCGTGAATTCTACAAGATCGGTGTCCGTTATGGAATCCGTTGATCTTGGTTTTGATATATCAAACTGGATTCCGGAAAACAATCCCTGGCCTACCTGGCCATTCCCAAGCGTCAAATCATCGGTATTGGTTGTTGAAAAACTTGCTACTCCCAAACCCTGTCCAAAATTTAAATTATTCTGGTTTTCACGTTCAAGTTCCACGTTTCTAAGCGTGAACTTTATACTTTCGACGACCATTGTATTCTGTCCATCAAACAAACCGCCTCCGATATTGGTAACATTAAGGGTCAGGCTGAAAAATGACGCGGTCTCAAATTCGTCATTCGAATTGCTGTCGAGACATGATATAAACAGAACAAGGGGTAAAACGAGAAGAAAAATAAAATATGGATTCCTTTTTTTCATTACTTATTGTATGGATAGAGTTTGTGAATGGATATGAATGTTAACGGATACAGATCGTAACATACGAATAAATCAAAAAAATATTTTTAACAGCTCTGTAATATAATACAAGTGCTTACTGTCCATCCCTAAATTAGCTTGACAACCGACAACTGACAACGAACAAAAACGACTTTCTATTTTACAAGACAATCCATAGTACTACCTGTTTTAATTATTCGGAGTCAGAAATTCTGAAATTAGTATCGTGTTGTGTCACTTAATCAAATGCCGGACAAGTCATCCCGTAACCGTGCTATTAAACTTGACACGGCAATAGAACTGTTTTTTACTTCTGATCAGAAACAGTTAAAAAATGAATACAAAAATAACCACGATCGTCCAGCCAGGTTTTCTCCGTTGAAAAATATCCGGAAGCGATTTCTGCAAATTCTTCAGGAGTATATTTATAAGAATTTTCGGTGTGGATGGTTTCACCTTTTTCAAAATAGATAGTTTCACCCGCTATCTTCACCTCCTGTTTGCACAAGCTTACAAGGTGCATCTCAATCCTTCCTTCCCTTTCATTATAGATCGCCTCATGTTCAAATTGATCCGGATCAAATCCGGCATTCATTTCTCTGTTTAACCGGACAAGTAAATTTTTATTAAATTCAGCAGTTACTCCCTGTTCATCATTATAGGCTCTTTCAAGTACTTCCGTACTTTTCTTTGTATCCACACCAATTAACAATCCACCATTATCACCGATAAGCTGAGCAATCCTGCATAAAAAATACCGTGCATTTTCAGGAGTAAAGTTGCCTATGGTAGAACCGGGAAAATAAACTACTTTTCGGCTTGAATGGATACCAACCGGCAGTGTAAAAGATTGAGTGTAATCAGCGGCAACAGGATAAATGGCAAGGCCAGGAAATTCTTTTTGAAGCTTTTCTTCTTGCTGATGCAGAAAATCCCTGGATATATCAACGGGTATATAAGCTGCAATATCTGTGAGATGCTTAAGAAGTAATCGTGTTTTGGTGCTGCTCCCGCTGCCTAATTCAATTAATTCTATCTGTTTTCCAAGTGCCGCGGAGATAGCATCGATATTTGACTCCATTATGCTAATTTCCGTATCTGTCGGATAATATTCTTCAAGCTCACAAATTTGCTCAAATAGTTCAGATCCCCTCTTATCATAAAAATATTTGCTTGGCAGTGTTTTAGGTGAATGTTTCAGTCCATCCATAACCTCCTCCTCCATGGTTGCTGAAACGGCAGACTTCTCCTGTATATCCATTTAAGTGTCTGTTATTTGTTATTTTTTAAAATATTTATTTGATTAATTTCTAATCCTCATCTCTTGCCAGCCGGATACCCATAAACTGCCATCGCTCATTAGCATGAAAGAAATTTCTGTACGTCCTTCGTATATGGCTTTCGGATGTTGCACATGATCCACCCCGCAGTACATACTGGTTGCACATAAACTTTCCATTATATTCACCAAGCGCGCCGGGAAGTGGTTTATAACCCGGATATGGTGAATAGGAGCTCTGGGTCCATTCCCAAACATCACCAAACATTTGCTGTAAACCCGTCACATTGGAGTCGGTTCCTGATGGATGAAATTTTTTTGTATCTGCAAAATTACCTTCGATCTCAACATTGCAGGAAGCGATTTCCCACTCCTGCTCGGTTGGCAGGCGGCATCCCGCCCATCGGGCATAAGCCTCTGCCTCAAAATAACTGACATGAGTCACCGGCTCATTCGGATCCACTTTCCGGATACCATGAAGTGTAAAATGGTACCACTCATCTTCCTTTTTTATCCAGTACAGTGGCGCATTCCAGTTGTTCTGTTCAACGGTTGCAAATCCTTCATCCAGCCACCACTTTGATTCATTATACCCGCCATCTCTTATAAATTCAAGATATTCTGCATTTGTAACAAGCCGGTTTGCCAGGGCAAAATTTTGAATATAGGTCTTGTGACGGGGGAATTCATTGTCATAACCAAACCCATCACCCTTGTGTCCGATCTTATAAACTCCCTCTTCAAATGGAATCCATCTTAATCCGGATGGTTTTTCAGCTTCCGGGCAGGTTCTGTCTGAATAGACCGGATACAGGGGATTTTGCGCAAACATATATTTTATATCCGTAAGAAGAAGCTCCTGATGCTGCTGCTCATGGTTCAGGCCTATTTCAATAACCGGCCCCCACTCACTGAACGTACTGTCAGAGACTGATTCCAAAAACTTCAGCATTTGCTCATCTATAAACTTCCGGTATTCAAAAACTTCTTTTACTGTGGGCCGAGACAAATTACCCCGTTTATCTCTGCAATGCGGTTCACCTGTTTGCAGGTAATAAGAGTTAAAAAGGTAATTGTATTGTGGATGCAACGATTTGAAACCGGGCAAAGCCTCTTTAAGCAAAAAGGTCTCAAAAAACCAGCTTGTGTGGGCCAGATGCCATTTTGCAGGGCTGGCATGTGTTACAACCTGCACAACAAAGTCTTCTGTCTCAAGCGGTTCAGTTAAATATTCCGTAAATGACCTTACTGTTTTATATTTCTCAGATAAATATTCGCGATCCAAACGGGCGGCTGTCTTTGTATCGGCAGAAATTTCTGTTTCCATATTCATTTAAAATTTATATTTAAAGATATTTTTTAATTTATCAGAAGATTTATCTTAACCATTCCTTCCTGTTCATTTATAAAATAACCATTATTTATGACTCATCATTCTATGATTGAAAAATTGATTATTTGCTATTTCCGCCACCGCGAAAAATAAGGAACCTGTAGTGAAAAAAATGAAAGGTGAAAACTCAGAACTCCTGACTTGTCGTAAACATTTAAGCCGCGATTTTGACGATTCTTATTAGATTTGTTGGTTAGTTGTGTGTTGACATAGGCACAAAGTATAAACTTTCGAAGTTAAATTTGTGTCCAGTCTTTTAGGGGGTTGGAAGGCAACTTGTAGGTGCCTAAAATAGGTTGACATAAATTTTCATTTATAAACCTACTATTTATGTCAAAAAAATATCTTC
>JBHJOO010000005.1:0-6177 GCA_050329675.1 Balneolaceae bacterium | reverse complement strand
AAAAATAAAATCTCTCTCTCTCTCTCTCTCTCTCTCTCTCTCTCTCTCTCTCTACTTGACTATTGATTTTGTTATTATAAATTAGTTAGCAATCATTAATCCTTAATCAAATCATTATGAAAAACTTTAACAAATGGATAATTTAATTGTTAGCCGCTGTTGTAATTCTAGGAGCAGGATTAACTACGGGCGGCATAATGACAGCAAGTGCGACCACCGAATGTCCTCGTGAGGCATGTAATGCAGGTAAATGTGACTGGTTTGGAAATATGACTACTTGTAAAGTAGTTGGTGGAGAGTGCGAGGATGGTCCCTGTGGTGGTCCACCATCTGATCCTGGTGAAAACTAAAAACTGATAAGTCTAATAAATGTACACATGGAGTAGAACATTATTATTATTGGCCCTTTTATTTGTTGTTATATCTATGTTGCCGGTTTCCTGTAGTATAGATAAGGAGCCAGCAGGGAGTGTGGTTGAACATCCTTTACCGAACCTTATTGCATATCATGATCGCGATCATATTTTAATAAAAAAAGATCAGTCGTTTGAAGAACTATCCAATCCGAGTAAAGGACTAATTCAGCTTAAAAACTACCTCGAAAATCCGGATATATGGCGAACCGAGCAATTTGGAGTGACGGTCAATGATGCTTCAAGCCTAAAGATGACAGCAATCGGACATGACCGTTTTCTGATACTGGATACAGGTAAAGATCAATTGATCGAATACAATTTTTTGGAGAGTAGAGATGAATTAGTTGCCGGTTTTGGCCGGGGTCCAGGAGAGTTGCAACACTCAATTGATCTTGAGTACACTGGAGATTATCTCTATGTAGCCAGAAGAGATATGCGCTTGTCGAGATTTAAATGTGAATTCAGTAAGTGTATTTATGACAAAACAATTCTATTGGACTTTCAGCCAATATCAGTTGCTTCAACCAAGAGTGGCTTGGCTATGACTACTGGTGTCATTATTGGAAGAGATGATATTGTTGAAAAAAATTCATATATCCATTTTCCTGCTGTAATATTAATCGATAGGTTAGATGGTCATATAATCGGGGAGTTTGGAAAAATTTACGATACAAGGCACTTGATGGTATTGGCGGTATTTAGCCGTTCAGGCTTTGTATCTTATATCACTGAATTAGAACGTTATATTTATGTGAACAGTTGGTTTCCATTTGTTTATGTATATGACGATGATTTTAAGCTTGAAGAGACTTATAAGCTTGAAAACTATATTCAGAATAAATTCGAATTTTTTCCTAAGAAAAAAAGAAGGAGATTTCCTATAAGAGAACATACTCTCATTAGTGAGATAAAAGCGATGGAAAATGGACATATCTTACTTGTTACAACTACTCAAAAAAACCAGCAATTAGAGTTGGGAGATACCGTTTACGATTACACTTATGATTATTATGTAATTGATCATATGAATCGTAAGGTGATTTTTTTGGGAACCGAAGAAAAAACTTCCAATTATCGAAGTATGGTTTTACCAGTTCAGAATGCACTGATCAAAAATGACGGCGGGGTGTTATATCGATTAATTAAATATTAATTAAATTAATACAAAATTTCAGTATGAAATTATTAAAAAATGAAAACTCATTATACATTACGGTTATAATTATATTACTGTTTTATGTTGGTTTTGAGTGGTCATATGATAACAGTCCATTTTTGAACTATCGTACGAATTTAGATTTAGATGGGGGTGATTATGTGCGATTTATATATATTGGATCATCCCGCTGTGGATTTGCAAATGATGAAGAAAATCATCAAAATATTTTAAATTTGAAAAAAGCATTGAAAGAATTTGTTGAAACAAACAATTACTTATTCATCACTACTGGAATATCGGTAGATATAAATGCATATCAGGGTTTTAAGTATTTAGAAAAAACTGGTCCATTTGATGAGATTTTGAGTGGTAGTAGTTGGTTTAATAGTGGTGCTAATAGATATGTATGGGAAAGATTTCAGGGGAATCCAAGTACACCACAAATAATTTTAACCAGAACAAAGTTTAAGGTTGAGGAATATTTTGGAATTTTTCAGTCAGAAGAAATAATAAAAAGAGTAAGTGGTAAAGATGAGATACGTGAGATGCTTGCAACCATCAACAATTTGAGCGACTCAGATATTGCTGTATGGTTGAATTTATAGATGAATGTGATTTTGAAAAAATTATATCAATCATAAGATATTAAGTGTACATTAAATCAGATTCGCCTATCAACAGTTTTTGACAACTCATCATACCAATCCGAAAACAAACCATTGCGGATTTTAATTCGTATTTCTTCCATTAGCCAAAGATAAAAGGTAAGATTATGTACGGAGGCAAGTTCAAGGCCAATTATTTCATTGCATCTGAAGAGATGATGAATATAGCTCATATAATAATTCTGACATAAATCGCTTGGAAAATCCGGATCAAGAGGCTTGTGATGATTTTTCCATTTAGCATTTCTGACATTAATGGTACCATTTTTGGTAAAAAGCATACCATTGCGTGCATTTCTGGTTGGCATTACACAATCGAACATATCAATACCAAGGGCAACACAATGAAGAATATTTGCCGGTGTGCCCACACCCATCAGGTAACGCGGTTTATCGTCAGGCAGGTCATCTGTGTTCAGGTCCGTCATTTCATACATTAAACCGGTTGGCTCTCCAACACTAAGCCCGCCGATGGCAAGGCCCTCAAAACCAAGTGAAGACATAAAATCGGCTGATTTTTTTCGAAGGTCGGGGTATATCCCGCCCTGAACGATTCCAAACTGAAACTGTTTGTGCTCATAAAGTGGATCTGATCCGGTAAATGCCTCCCTTCCGCGTTTAGCCCATCGGTGAGTCAGTTCCATGGATTTATTCACGTATTCATATTCAGCCGGATATGGGGGGCATTCATCCAGAATCATCATAATATCGGAACCAAGTATCCGCTGTATTTCTACAACATTTTCAGGTGTAAATGAGTGTGAAGATCCATCAAGATGGCTTTTAAAATGCGCACCCTCATCATTGAGTTCACGGTTACCCGAAAGAGAAAAAATTTGGTAACCTCCCGAATCGGTTAATATGGGCTTGTTCCAATTGATAAATTGATGCAGGCCTCCGGCATCTCTGATAATATCAGTTCCAGGCCTTAAATAAAGATGATAGGTATTTCCAAGTATAATTTGAGCCTTTACCAGGTTTGTTAAATCCTCCTGCTTTACAGCCTTGACAGATCCGACAGTGCCAACAGGCATGAATATAGGAGTTTCGATATTGCCATTGTCCGTTTCAATAATTCCCAATCTGGCTTTCGTTTTATCAGTTGTTTTTAAAAGTCTGAACAAATGTATATTAGTTTTTTTTTGAAATTTGTTTTAGGATGGTGAAAAATCGTTATTTTCATAGTTCATTAATAATGATTTTTGGAATTATTTTGGCAAACACTAACCGTTTTAGGGAAATTACATTTACACTGTTGCTGGATGCACTGATTTTGTGTCTGGCCTGGTTTCTATTTTATACTATTGAATCTGACATGCTACATCAGTTTTTCAGCAGCAGTAACTATAGTGTGGTTTCACTTGGAATTATACATGTTATTTACTGGCTGACTGTAGCACTGGCCATGGGCTTATATAATAAACTATATTTGATTTCCCGGTTTGATGAATTTTTGAAAGTAGTGAAAGCCACAATAACCGGAACTCTGGTCCTCTATTTTATTTCAACTCTTGATGCAAGAATCAATTTTCAGGATGCAATAAGCACAACGGCTGCCTACTTCTTTTTTGTTGGATTTTGTCTTTCAGTCAATCGATTCGTAATCCGGACAGTACAAAGAATGTATGCTGTAAGGGGAAAAGGACTTCATCGTGCGGTAATAGTTGGTACCGGCAAAACAGCCAAAACAGCTTATGAAGATCTACTTAGAAATAAAACACTGGGTATGCAGGTTCTTGGTTTTGTCCATCTGAACGGAAAGTCCAAAAACTATCCGGTTACTGTAAATGAAAGTGAAATTCTGTGTGAACTCTCTGACCTGGGAAATATAATCAGTGAGCTAAAGATACAGGAGGTGATTGTAGCTTTGGAACCGGAACGGAGAGAGGAACTTGTACGGGTGATTAGTAGTGTGGACTATCCGGATATCTCACTGAAACTGCTCCCTGATTTCTTCCAGCTTGTGAATGGTTTAAATAAAACCAATCAAATATTCGGTTTGCCATTAATCGATATTTCACCTGTTCCGCTATCATACGGAGAACGGTTTTTAAAAAGATTGATGGATGTGATTGTATCATTAATCGTATTAATTTTGACATTACCCCTGCTGATTGTAATTGCAATCATTATAAAAACAACATCCGATGGGCCAGCTTTATACCGGCAGAAACGGGTTGGAAAAAATGGAAAAGTGTTTACCATGTATAAATTCAGAACAATGGTTAACAATGCAGAAGCAGAAACAGGCCCTACCTGGGCTGTTGACAATGATCCAAGAATTACCAAAACCGGGCAATGGTTGAGAAAATTGAGGCTGGATGAACTGCCTCAATTTTTTAACGTTCTGAAGGGTGATATGAGTTTGGTAGGGCCTCGTCCTGAAAGGCCTCATTTTGTTGAAAAGTTTCAGAAACAAATCCCGTTATACTCAAGACGTTTGCGTGTGAAACCTGGTATAACCGGTTGGGCACAGGTAAAATGGAAGTATGATAATTCACTTGATGATGTAAAAGAGAAAACCAAATATGATCTTTTTTATGTAGAAAATATGTCGATGAGAATGGATTTTAAAATTTTGATAAATACAATTTTTACAGTTATACGGGCTAAGGGACAGTAAAATGAATCAGAATAGTACGCTGGTAATCATCCCTACCTTTAAAGAAGCTCATAACATCGGAAAAATGATTGACAGAATCATGGGCCTTTCTGTTCCTGTAAATGTATTGGTTGTGGATGATGGTTCACCGGATGGTACAGCAGATGTAGTGGAAAAAAAGCAGGATGAATTTCCCGGTAGAGTTAAGTTGATAAAAAGAGAAGGTAAACTTGGCCTGGGCACGGCTTACGTTCGCGGATTTCGTCACGCACTTGAAAATAATTATCAGTATGTATGCGAGATGGACGCTGATTTTTCGCACAATCCGGATGATCTGCCCAAATTGATTGAATGCGTAGATTCCGGTGAAGCGGATATGGCTATTGGTTCACGATATTCGGCTGGTATCAGCATTGTAAATTGGCCTTTGAGCAGATTGATACTCTCTTACGGGGCAAATCTGTATGCGCGATTTATTACCGGGCTTCCTATCAAAGATACAACCGCAGGTTTTAAATGCATCCGAAGAGAGGTACTTGAAAAAATTGATATTGACAAAATCAGATCAAACGGCTATGCTTTTCAAATTGAAATTCATTTCAGGGCATGGAAAGCAGGTTTCAGGCTGAAAGAGGTTTCAATAATTTTCAGGGAAAGAGAAGAGGGAGAATCAAAAATGAGCAAGTCTATTGTGCGGGAAGCGGTCTGGCGTGTATGGACTCTTAAGCTGCGGAGTATGGTTGGATCGTTGTAGTTACACCATTGGCCTCTCGGCTGAAATAATGTTACGATGAAGTTATGAGGCAGCCGATAGCCGATAGCCGATTTAAAACCCAATCACGCCATACGAAACAGCACTATGCCGTTCGGTTTCATCCCACCACTGGTAATCCAGTATGTTTCCCCGGCTTTCAGGGAATGTTTTCAAAAAGGTAAGAAGCGGCGGAAACCCGCATACCCTGAAAGGGTCATACCCTGATCCAATATGATTGATTAAGTCATCAAGCCTGTTCCTGGATGCCAATTCGAGAAAGGCTTTATCAAACATACTTACACGGTTACGCATGTTAGCTGCCGGCCTGCTATCTCCGAATTTCATTCCAACATGAGATAAATCACCGCTTATCAGGTAAAAAGTATCAGGATCATCAAGTGAGGCCAGCAGACTGGAAAAATTTCCAAGATATTTCTGCAAAGCACCATCTTTTTTGTAAAATAATTCTTCAAAACCGCCAACAAGTATGGGTACGATTTTAAAATCATGGTTCCATATATGGTTGGCAAAAAGCAGGTGCAACTCAATGCTGTGTTCAATTCGGTGTGCACGGTCGTTTT
>JBHJOO010000204.1:0-2402 GCA_050329675.1 Balneolaceae bacterium | reverse complement strand
GGGATTTAATTTAGGAATCCCCAAAAACTGCTCCAAACTCGTTAATAACAACGACTTTTCTTAATGTTTAAAATGTTTTGGACAGCTATGATATCAAATAGAAAATCAGAAATTTCAATCCCTTCTTTCCAGATATCCAATCCCTCAAATCTAAAATCATCCATGAGTTAGTAAATTAAATTAAAAGTTGACCACAGAATATACGAGCATCCCTCTCAATTTTCATACCCTGTTCCCCATGCTCTGTGCCCTTAGCTCCCTGCCCTGAGCTCTGAGCTCCACGCTCTTTGAACCTGCTGCTAAATACCACCTACTATTTACTACATACTCCATACTCCCTCCTACCCCAACGCCTTCATATCCTCCTTCACCATCTCCTCGATTAATTGATCTACATTGTATTTCGGTTCCCAGCCTAATAACTTTTTAGCTTTCGATGCATCACCGATCAACAGATCCACTTCAGTCGGACGAAAATAGGTAGGATCTACTTCAACGACTGATTTACCCGATTTTTTATCAATTCCCATTTCATTTACCCCTTCACCTTTCCATTCCAGTTCGATACCGGCATGATGAAACGACCGTTCACAGAATTCCCGAACGGTTGTAGTTTTTCCCGTTGCAAGAACGAAATCTTCGGGTTTCTCCTGCTGTAAAATCCGCCACATACCCTCCACGTAATCCCTGGCATGCCCCCAGTCTCTTTCTGCATTCAGATTACCCAAAAATAATTTCGGCTGAAGCCCGGCAGCAATGCGAACAGCAGCGCGTGTAATTTTACGCGTCACAAAAGTCTCTCCGCGAATCGGCGACTCATGATTGAACAAAATTCCGTTCACTGCAAACATATCATACGCTTCCCGGTAGTTTACGCATATCCAGAAGGCATACAGCTTCGCCACCCCGTATGGAGACCGCGGATAAAACGGCGTGGTCTCTTTTTGCGGCACTTCCTGCACCTTTCCGAAAAGTTCACTGGTGGAAGCCTGATAAAATTTTGTTTTGTCTTTCATTCCCAGGATCCGGATCGCTTCCAGAATCCGCAGCGTACCCAGTGCATCACTATTGGCCGTATACTCCGGAGTTTCAAACGACACCTGAACATGGCTTTGCGCCGCCAGGTTGTAAATTTCATCCGGCTGTACATCCTGGATGATTCGGATCAGGTTTGTGGCATCGGTCAGGTCGCCGTAATGCATATAAAATGGTAATCCCTTAAAGTGAGGATCGGTATAGAGATGATCCACCCGTCCCGTATTAAACGAGCTTGAGCGCCTCTTGATCCCATGTACTACATATCCTTTATCCAATAATAATTCTGCGAGATAGGCCCCATCCTGGCCTGTGATTCCGGTGACGAGAGCGACTTTGTTTTTTGACATCTGTTGATTGGTTTAGTTGTTTAGGTATTTAATCGTTAAGGCGTTTATATGATCGAGCTTTGTTTTTTCACGCAATGTTCGCAAAGGGAAAAATCCGCAATGTTCGCAAAGAGTTCTGCGTCCTTTGCGACGTCATGGCGTCTTTGCGTGAAACCCGGCAGCAGGAAACATGTGTAATAGTAATTTGAATCGTAGAATTTCGATTTTGAAGTTATTATGCAAACTTTCAGCTATATTTAACATTATTTTTATTTACTGTTCAACACTTCAACAAAAACCTTTAACCTCCAACCTTCAACTCCCTAATCCTGTCCCTGTTCTCCAAAAACCACCGGTACGTCTTCTCAATCCCTTCTTTTAATTCCGTCGTGTATGTCCACCCCTGCTCTTTCATCCTGGATACATCCATCAGTTTACGCGGGGTGCCGTCGGGTTTGGTACTGTCCCACTCGATTTTTCCGTTATGCCCCGTAATCTCCTGAATCGTTTCGGCCAGCTCTTTAATGGTAATATCTTTTCCGGTACCGACATTGTAGAGGGTTTCCTCCAGGTCGTTTTCCATGGCAAACAGTACCGCATCGGCTACATCTTCCACATAGAGAAACTCCCTCATCGGTTTTCCGGACCCCCACAGCGTGACCGGCTTATTCCCAGCCTCTTTGGCATCATGAAATTTGCGGATCATGGCCGGGAGTACATGAGAGGTTTCCAGGTCAAAATTATCTCTTGGTCCATAAAGATTAGTCGGCATCAGCGAAACGTAGTTCCGGTCAAACTGCTTTCGCAATGCTTCCACCATCTTCACACCCGCAATTTTGGCCACCGCGTACCACTGATTGGTCGGTTCCAGCGGACCCGTAAGCAGGTACTCTTCTTTCAGCGGCTGCGGAGCCATTTTCGGATAGATACAGGAACTGCCCAGAAAAATAACCTTTCCCACATCATTCTGATGTGAAGCGTTGATCAGGTTATTCTGTATCTGAAGATTATCATACAGAAACGGATACGGATTGCGGT
>JBHJOO010000240.1:0-5310 GCA_050329675.1 Balneolaceae bacterium | reverse complement strand
TATAATATGATTTGAATTCTGTGCTAACCTGTAAACATTTGCCTCCCGGCTTCTGTAGTCGCCCCCTTTTATGGTATCATAAAACAAACGCCATACACTATCACCATCATTCGGATAATTTTTAGCTGCATTTATTCCACCTTGAGCCGCAATGCTGTGTGCTCTGCGGGCAGAATCCTGTATGCAAAATGTCAGCACATTATATCCAAGTTCTGCAAGGCTCGCTGCAGCAGATGCTCCGGCGAGTCCGGTTCCCACAACAATAATTTTGTGTTTTCTTTTATTATTCGGGGAAACCAGTTTTATATCTTTTAAATGGTTATTCCATTTATCCTCAAGCGGGCCGGCTGGTATGTTAGAATCTAATTTCATGTGAATATGAGTCGTTTATAAACTGTTTCCAATTATTTTAATAACTGATTAAAGAACCTGCTCCGCCTGTAAAAAAGATGTAAAGAGGGATAAACAGGAATCCAATGGCTAATAATAAAGCAAAAACAACACCTGCTGTATAGACGGTTGCAGATACTTTCGTACTGCTCATACCGAGTGAAGTAAAAGCACTCCAAATACCATGGCCAAGATGTGTGCCAAGCAATAACATGACAAATGTGTACCCAAAGGCATAAACGGGATTTTGAAAAGTATCAATTACAAGCTGTTTTATATCTGATGCCTCACGCCCATCGATTATCACCGTTTGTGTTTCTCCGAAAGCAAATGTATTGAGGTGAAATATTACGAAGATGAACAAGATAACACCTGTAAAAGCCATACTTCTTGAGCTTATGCTTTGTTTACTCGGGCCCCCTTTGCTGCTGTAAACTTCATATTTTTGAGGCCGTGCCTTACGCTTATTCCACCAAATAGAGACGCCAATCCATGCATGAACCAAAAATACGACCAGAAGGCCGATCCTGGCAACCCATAATAACGGACCAAAATCATGCAGAAATAGTGAATAGCGATTCATGGCTTCGGCTTCTCCAAAGATGGCAAGATTCCCAAAAAGGTGAATAATCACAAACAAAAGAAGTAATATTCCGGTTACTCCGGTAAGCAGTTTTCTGCCAATTTGTGAATTTAATGCTTCAAGTAGTGACGGCATGTTAGTTTGTAGATTTCTTTATTTTTTTGCACTGACAAATCAATGATGAAACGAAATACAATCATAGCCAGTTCCTTAGTCTTTCAAAATTCGCCTCTTTATCTTTAAAAAGCAAAGAATGATTCTTACCTTTTTATGTTATTTTTAATTAAGATTGCTTCTAAATAGATATGAGGATTTGATTCAGGATTTAATGAATTGAAACAGGTGTAATTCTGCCTCTTCTTGCTTACTTTTTAAATAAAATACTGTTTAAATGAAAATATATACCAAACAAGGTGATGCAGGCATGACGTCTCTTTTCGGAGGGGTACGAACATCTAAAAACAATCCGAGAATCGAGGCATACGGCACTATAGATGAATTAAATTCTGTTCTTGGCATCGTTATTTCACTGAACCCAACTGAATTTGGAAAGAATATTTTGAATCAGGTTCAGCAAATGCTATTTGTTGTAGGTGCTGACCTTGCTACACCTGAAGATAAAAAAGAGCGTATCAGCAGGACAGGCAAACAGGAAATTACTAAACTGGAATTATGGATTGATGAAATGCAGGAGCGCCTGCCCGACCTAAAACACTTTATATTGCCCGGTGGTTCACCCGTTGGTGCCCATCTGCATCTTGCGAGAACTGTATGCCGGCGTGCTGAAAGGATGATTATAGGTTGCAGACAAAACGAACCGGTATCTGACAACCTGGTCATTTTAATCAACCGCTTGTCTGATCTTCTGTTTGTGATGGCACGCTATGAAAATTATCAATCCGGCGAAACAGAAACTCCCTGGATACCTGACAAGAATAAAGATTGAGACTGATACAGAGAATTATGTTCATTATGAATTGTCAGGATTACGTAAGCAGTGAAAACGCAAAAGTGAAAAATGAAATGTACATCACAATTAACTCTCTTTTCACTTTTGTTATAACACAACTATTTATGACACTATTGAATGATAACTAACCAAATAAATAAAATAAATGTCATTAATGATCTCCGTTTCCGGCATCCGCGGAATATTCGGCTCTCACCTCAATCCTGAAAACCTTGTTAGATTCACTGCAGCTTTTGGTACATGGCTGAATGGCGGCACCGTTGTAGTTGGACGCGATTCACGGGTGACCGGCCAAATTTGTGAGGATATCGTCTGCGCAACACTTCAAAGTGTCGGGTGTGATGTGATCAAAATTGGCATTGTTCCCACACCCACTGTTGCCATGGCCGTTCTGAAACACAAAGCAGCCGGTGGCATCATTCTTACGGCAAGCCATAATCCTGCCCAATGGAATGCATTAAAATTACTGAATGAAAAAAGTGAATTTCTGGATGCGGAGCAGGGTAATAAAGTTCTTGAAATATCAGAATCAAAAGAATTCAATTGGAAAGAATATGACCAAATCGGCTCTGTTTCGTTTGATGACAAGGCTATTCCTGATCACATTAATGAAATATTGAAGCTGCCTTATATTGATAAGGAAAAAATTGCTTCGGCAGGATTCACGGCCGCTGTGGATGCAGTAAATGGTGCGGGCAGCCTGGCCTTACCTCTCCTGCTGGAGACATTGGGTGTAACTGTTCACAGGCTGAACTGCGAACCGAATGGGATTTTTCCGCACAATCCGGAACCTCTGCCCGAACATCTTGGAGAGATATGTGAATTTGTAAAACAGAACCATTGTGATCTGGGAATCGTAACAGATCCGGATGCCGACCGTTTAGCATTTGTCGATGAAAACGGAAAACTATTCGGAGAAGAATACACACAAGTTGCTGCCTTTGATTTTTTACTTGAAAAAAAATCCGGTGCCGCAGCAACAAATCTTTCCTCATCACGTGCAGCTGATGATATAGCCAAAAAGTATAATCAAACCTGTCATCGTTCAGCTGTCGGCGAGATTAATGTGGTAAAAACAATGCAAAAAACCGGGGCTGTGATTGGCGGAGAAGGGAATGGCGGCGTCATTAATCCGGATCTGCATTATGGGCGGGATGCGCTGGCTGGAACCGCCATGATACTTCAGCTTCTCGCAGAGCGTAAACAAAAAGCATCCGAATACCGTGCTTCACTTCCAGATTATATAATGATTAAGCAAAAAGTAGAACTGACTAAGCTTGGAATAAATGCCGATGAGGTTCTAAAAAAGGTGAAGAGCTCTTTTAAAAATCTAAACCCGGATACAATAGACGGAGTTAAAATAAATTTTGAGGAGGGTTGGGTTCACTTTCGAAAATCAAATACGGAACCAATTGTCAGAATCTACTCTGAAGCTCAATCAAAAGATCAAGCTAATAATCTTGCACATAAGGTTTTATCTGTTATCAATAAAAACATGTAGTGCAAATGATGGTAAGGCGATTGCGTATTTCGGATGAAACCATATTGCCAAATGAGTGTGATACGTCAGGGGACAGACAAGGTTCCAATGAATTTTTCGGTTTTCAGCCTGGCATGATAAATGCTTAACTTGAGTGGAAGCCATAACATATAAGATCCCTCCACTATGTCCCGGTTCAAATGTATTGCCCTGATTTAAGATACAGGCCGGGACGTCGGTCGGGATGACATGGCTTACTGTGTAAGATGCGCGGCGCTTGGAATCCAGCTATGAACAGGGCTTTTCCCGCGCCGCGAGGATTGGTTAGCGCCATGTTGGATGTGTTGCGTAAAGTTTTGCGCAACAATGAATTGTATACGCCGCCCATTGTATTAAGAGGTCACTGTCATTAGCCGCAAAAAAAAAGAATGGTTCATAAACAACACTACCCATGAACAGCAGGTACCCCAAAACCCCGCTTGCCCACTTTTTCGGTTTTTCTGTTTCTCAGTTTCTCGGTTTTTCATTTTTCCCGTTTCTCCCGTACATTTACAGCGTCCCAAAAACAAACCATCCATCTGCAAGCCCCAATAATCCTACATTGTAATACATGTCTGTCCCCCGACTGATCGCAAACCGAATAACTTGTCCGCCTCCGTCTCCGCCCCCTGGCGGACCGCATACACGCCCGCCCGTAAACCTGTTGTGCTACCTGTTCCTGCTTGCAGGGCTAACGCTCCTGTTTAGCGGATGGTCGCCCGGCAGCAGCATGGCGCAGGATGCCGGCTTTTTAACAGACCGGCCGGTTCTTTACAATGTCTCTACTTCATTCCTCGGCTCAACAAGTGATACCCCGTTCTGGCATTATACCAATACCAGCGGGCAAATACGCTCCGGTTCGTCCGTCAATAATCTGACCAGCCTGGCTGTTGCCATGCCATTCCGCGAACAACACGACGGGATCGATTTTAGCGCAGGGGCAGAGCTCGCATCCCGGCTGTCCGACACAGGAAATACCATCCATTTTCAGCAGCTCTACGGGAGCCTGCAGCTGGGTGTGTTTCGCCTTAGTATCGGGCGGTTTTACCAGACCATCGGGATGACCATGCAGGAACTCTCCACCGGCTCGATGATGCAAAGCCGCAATGCCACGCCTGTACCCAAAATCAGCATCGATATGACCCGTTTTGTGGATGTGCCCCGGACCAATGGCATCGTACAATTCAAAGGCCACTACTCGGACGGCAAACTGGAAAGCGACCGGTTTGTGGACAGCCCTTTTATTCATCAGAAATCGTTCTACCTGAAGTTTAATATAGAGCGCATGGAGGCAATTGGCGGGTTTGTGCACAATGTCACCTGGGGCGGGACCGATCCTAATATTGGACGTTTGCCTCAGGGCTTTAGTGATTATCTGCGGGTCGTGATCGGAAAAGGAGCCCGTGACGACAGCAATGTTCCTACCCAGGGCCAGATCACCAACAAAATTGGAAATACGGTTGCAGCCTATGATTTAGCGCTGCGGTATCATTTTAATAACTTCCATCTCATCGGATACCGGATGATTTACCTTGAAGATACGGTTTCACTACTACTGAGAAGTTTTTGGGACGGCATGTACGGGCTGGGATATCGCAGAACCGATGGCAGCCGATCCCTTTTCAGCGGTGTGCTTTATGAATATATGGATACGATCCGCCAGGATTCACAAGGCAATTATCCTCGGGGCAGGGCAAATTATTACGGCCACTCCGTTTACCGGAGCGGCTGGACGTTTAACGGAAACGTCTTGGGCAACCCGTTGTTAACCTTCGACAGGGAAAGCGGGCGCATGGTAAATAATATGATCATCGCCCATCACCTGGGTTTTGACGGCTGGCTGAATGA
>JBHJOO010000342.1:0-3161 GCA_050329675.1 Balneolaceae bacterium | reverse complement strand
TGAACTGCATCCCCCCTTCCAGCTTATAATTGGTTTCAGCAAGAAGATCCGGATTGCCACCGGGAACCCAAAAAAGATCATTGAAAGTGGGGGCAACAAAATTACGGCTGCCCTGGGTTTTCAGAAAGAGTATGTCTTCAATCACATTGACATTGGCTCCCAGTGAAGCACTGATTGCATCACCCGATATTTCAAAATAATCGTACCGGATTCCGGTAAACAGATGCAATGGTACGAGCGGCTGCCAGATTGTATTGATCCCGGTACTGAACTGCCACTGTGTGGGATTACCGTTAAAATTGTTGGTTTCGGCTTTGGTATGTCCTGCATTTGAGAAGAGTGAAACCCGGAGTGATTGCAGGGCCTGCCACTGCCAGTCAAGGTCGAGGGAGATCGCCCGGGTCCGGCTCACGCTTTCGATGCCGGAGCGTTCATCAAAGAAATCGAGATCCTGCCGGTTGAACATGGTGCCGATTTTCAATTCAGAGCCGCCAAGGTCCAGTTCTGCCCTGTTCATCCAGCGAATGGCCGAATCTTCCTGGCGGGTGGTTTCCGAAAGGCTCTGCAGGCCTCCCGGCAGCTGATTATCCGTATCAAAAAACCAGAGAAGCGATTGAATTTCCATCTTTTCAGCCTGATAGCCGGCCTGTGCCATTATATTGACCGATTCGAGATGATTGTTTTCACGCTTTTCCGTTACCCGGATCAGCCTCCCCTCCTGGTTGCTGAACCGGTTCATCTGAAAATCAAAATCATTGTCTGTGTCTTCGTACTGCAGCCACACACCGCCATTCCATCTGCCCTCCTGCCACGATACATTCGCAGCGCTCACACTTTTACCAAACGACCCGGTTGTGTGCTGAACGCCTGCCTGTTTCCCTTTTACGTTACTTTCAAGCCAGATCATGCCGCCTGCCGCACCATTTCCGAACGAAGTTGCCGATTGCCCCCTGATAATTTCCATCCTGTTAACCATACCCGTCGGGATCAGTGACAGATCGGTAAGGCCAAGCATGGGATGATTGAGGTTAAAACCGTTCCAGAGAACCTGGGTCTGGCGTGCCGAAAGCCCGCGCATGGAAACAGTTGCAAGTCCGCCCGGCCCGTTGTTTCTGATATAGAGCTGTGAACGGGTTTCGAGCACATCTGCAACAGAGTTTCCAGCAAACCGGGCGATTTCAATCGAGTCGATTACGGATATCTGAACCGGCTGAAAACGGCGGTCGGCACTCAGGCGGGTGGCCTTCACGGTAATCTCTTGCAGTTTCAGCGAATCAGCCGGCTGAGGTACAGACTGAGCCCGGGGTATTTCCCAAAGGCAGAAGGATATACCGAAAATAAAAAGTAAAATGTTGGTTAAGTAAGATAAATTCATAGCACAGAAACTTTAACTCCCGAAAGCTTCCAGTGAAATAGAGTATGTTGGCAGGTCTCCTGGCTTATTCGCCGTTGCATTGACCTTCCCGCCCGGTCCCGGCAGCAGCCGGGACGGAACAGTGGTAAGATTTGAATGCAACGTTACACAGATGAGATGTGTACGAATTTACAGTTGCGGGTACAGCTCCCGTTTTTCACGGGATTCCCTTTTCATCCTCCTTTTCCAAATAAGATGATTGTGAAATACGAAGGAACCAATGAGTAACTATTCCAAAGAGCAGTTGAAAAGTATGATGTGAAAATTTCAGATCAAAATATTTTTTTTATTGATTTTTAAATGGTCCTCTTTTGAGGTGTTGGGAGAGGTAAATGAATGATCATACCCCGAGGGGAAAAAGATGAATAGCCTCCGATCCCCTTCGGGATCTGAGGGAAAGAACACTCTATGGAATGTCTTCTCCAGCACCCCGAAATAAAAAATGCACCTAAGTTTTTCTAATCAGTGAATCGCATCAATCAGTAAAAATATTTAAGAACAATATCTGCATTAATGCGTATTATTAATAGATGTGTAAGTTATTTAAAATATCGGTTTCTCTCTATCTTTTCAGCCTGGCGTGTCATCTTATCTTCACTGGAGATCAGGTTTATTCTATATTTGAGACAGATGAAATCGGGTATGTTGCACCCTGGCAACAGAGTGATGATCACTCATCAACTTTCATTTTTCAACAACCCTATCTTTCTTTCGTAGAAATTGAAAACAATTTTAATTCTGAAATTGATCCGCGAAAGTTTACATCTGTCTACTGGACATCAGGCCAACAGACACATGTTCAGCGATTACTTTATTTTTATCGATCAAAAAGTATTTTTATAAGCCAATCAACCCGAAAGCTGATCTATCCCTTCCACTCCTACTTATAGTTTCATCTCTTTCTATCGGGTTCTTTTATAAAAACCCACTCCACAATATTTATAAAAAGCAGTTCCTGTTTATCCATTTTTATTAAAAGTGGTTACAGAAGGGAACTGTTAACTCATAACAGTTTATAGATTAACAACAATGGAAACAGATTTAACTTCAATTTTAATCGGACTTGCTGCACTTGCTACTTTCTTTGTGCCCATTGGGCTGCATGAACTTTCTCAGAAACAAAAAATCAGCAAAGCCCGCAAATCACTGCTGGCACTGGCTGAGAAAATTGGAATACATTTAAATGAAATAGAAGTATTGCGAAATGGAACAGCCATTGGAATAGACTCGCAAAACAAGCATTTACTCTATTTAAAAAAGGGTACTGAAATAATTCTGAATATAAATAAAGTGAATAGCTGTAAGCCTTATAAAAATCAAAAAAATGAACTATCTGAAGATGGCAATTCAAGAACTGTTCAGGAAATGGGCATACACATTTCATTTCTAAACGGACAAAGCCATAAAGAAGAGGAAAAACTAATTTTCTTTGAAGGAATAGAGGGGAATGTAGCCGGTGATGAAAGTATCATTATCCAGAGATGGATAAATAAAATAAATAAGATTTAAAAAAATAATTGAAACAAAACCCATTCAGCTTGCTATTGGTGTTCGGTTCTTTATCTGACTTGTTCGATACAGGGCCGGACACAGATAGTATCTTCTATTTTAATATGAATTATTTCAAGTATACTACCTTCTTTCTTACTGAATTTTTGACCTGATTTTAGCCATTGAGACTGGCTTATTCTATCCAGTTCTATGTTTATGAAAAGATTTTCAATTATTGAATTTTAAAAATATTATT
>JBHJOO010000261.1:0-2519 GCA_050329675.1 Balneolaceae bacterium | reverse complement strand
GATCGTGAAGAATTGGCTTCAGAAAGAAAAATCAGAATATTGAGTTCATTGAAACCCAAAAAAATAGGGGCAGGGAGACGTATTTGTTTTATCATTAGAGTGACAACCAAATCGAACCTTTAGGCAGCACCTTTTCTATTTTTTAAACAAGTTCTTAGACTTCACTTCTTACAGGATGTAAGATTTAACGTTCACTATAATTTCTCACAAATAAAGAAAATATGGTTCTACAGGAATTTTTGCGGGCAACTAAGATTGATTTTTTTCCTGAAAAGTCAGGAGGGAATAATTTATAAGGCTGCATGGCCTAATTCAATTATTTAACAACCAATAAATCAATTTTCCCGTTGCACGAGTTGCAAAAATCCGAAGAAAAAACCGAAGAAAAAATTGAAGAGAAATTTGAAAAAGAGTTCGTGAAAAATACTTTTTATTAAGGTAGCCGTCTGACAATTGGTTTGAGCATTATTGAAAAACCGGATGGCTCTGATAGTTAACTACAAAACCGGAAACGAAAACAATAAGGTAAGTACAATGAAAAAAAGTAAATTGAATGTAATGGATTTGGGCCAGTTGTTAACCCGTACTGAAATGAAGAAGATAATGGCAGGAAGTGGTGGAGGTGGAAGTTGCGGCAGCTATTGTTTTGGTTGCTCACTTGCTGATGGTGGATCCGGGTGTATGAAGTGGACTTGCGTAGATGGTATGTGGTGTACACCTGTATGGAGTAATTGCTGCTGGGCATGAATCTAAATTATTTTGCAAATTATGAATCATAAATATCACCGTAGAAACCGGAAATAAACATCAGCCTATTTATGAAAATAAACTCATAACCCGATTATAGAAATTGCATTTTTACAAAAATCCTATATTCCTGCTAATAGTGTTATTTGCATGTTCAATGCAAGATAAACAAGATCTTTTCATCATTGAAGAACATATAGTCGATGATATTGATGTGTTTTTGAGTGTTGAAGCAAACAGATTTATTGGGCTGCCAACTGGGGTTAAGGTGTATAAAGATGAACTTTATGTAATTGATTCAGGATTTCACATAATTACCCGTATTGATCATGAAGGAAATAAACTATTTTCGATTGGTAATCATGGACGGGGCCCCGGTGAGTTTGATGCTGTAAGTGGATTTTGGGTATTTGATGAATCCTTTTTGGTTTACGATTATAATGGATTCAAATTTATTGTTTATGATCGTGAGGGAAAGCTTGTAGAAGAAAATATTATTGAAGCAAATCCTGTAAACCCCGATGGATTTCCTCCCAATATTCCACTAACGGTACATGCGATATCACATTATCAATTACTGATTCCATCACGAGGAAAAAACGGTTCTCTTTTTTCAATAGTGAATTTAAAAACAGACGAACAGATTTTCGCGGGAAAGGCAATAGGGGAATATGTGCAAAGCTATGATCATGATTCAGAGATTGAGTCGTTATCCAGGGGAGAAATTCCGGCAATGGCTTTAAATTTTGTAATCCTGACAAGCAGTTCTTCAGGAATCTTTTTGTTTCAACAAACTACCCGAAAGCTTGAAAAATATTCATTATCGGGCGAAATTCTTTGGGAGAAAGAGATAAATATTCCGGCTCAGGATGATTTGTTTGATGAGGTTGCCCGTAAAAATAAGGCAATAGGTTTGAAAAATGAAAGACGCCATATGTTTGTTTATGCAAGAGCAATAGAAGCTTACGAAGAGGGAGTGGCGGTTTTACTGAACATGCCGGAAGGATTTCCGGTGACAGTGGCCTGGGGATCAAGCGATGGAAACGAGACAAGCTTAATTTCTTTTAAAGGTTTGGAACAGGAAGAGTTTGCCTTTCCGGGGTCTTTCAGTATTTCTCATAAGAATAAACGGATCTATTTCCTGAATAATCAGGAGGGAATAATTTATAAGGCCGAATGGCCGAATTCAATTATTTAATAACCAATAAATCAGTTTTTCTGTCGCACGAGTTGTATAAAACCGAAGAAAAAATTGAAAAAGGTTTCGTAATAAATTCGTTTTTTTAAGTCAGCCGTCTGGCAATTGGTTTGAGCATTATTGAGAAACCGGATGGCTCTGAGAAGTAACTGCAAAACCGGAAACGCAAACAATAAGGTAAATAAAATGAAAAAAAGTAAATTGAATGTAATGGATCTGGGTCAGTTGTTAACCCGTTCTCAAATGAAGAAGATAATGGCTGGATGCGGTGGCAGTAGTTGTGCCGGTCCCAATCAATATTGCAGTACTCCAGGAGGGGTACATTGTTGCAATCCACATATGTATGTATGTGCTTCAAATTTCTGTCAGGTAAGAACTCAATGAACGTTATAGTGTCTTTTAAACCGGAAGAAACAGATAACGATTGCATGTGAATCTGTTTCTTCCTTAATAAATTGATGACGTGATCAAATATTTAATCATCATTATAGTATTGATATCTTCTTGTTCGGCAGCAAATGAAAAAGATATTCCTGGCCACATTAAAATTCTGGAAAATCTGACAGTTTATTCT
>JBHJOO010000036.1:0-6562 GCA_050329675.1 Balneolaceae bacterium | reverse complement strand
CGAACCGGGTTCGCCCCCAATACCTTCAACGCTTACAAATGCAAAGCGATCATCAGGGCTGATAACTACACCATGAGTTACTTTCCTGCTGTTTTCGATATTAGCCAGTTCCATTCCGGTTTCCAAATCCCAAATACCAGTCCGACCAGCTCCCTTATACGTTACAACGAGCAATTTGCCATCCGAGATTATTTCCAAATTGTAAGGCCCCTTGTCCGAATCCCACTCATTGGTGATCTCCCAGGTTTCTGTGCTAATCTCATAAATCTTATTATTCCGGTTACCCGTTGCATAGATATAAGGCTTAACAGGATTCGGGTGTACCCATGTCGGGCTTGCAACGGGCTCGTGTACTGGTTCCGAACCAGAATCTGAGGCATGCATCATACTGTGATGATTACTGTGACTCATTTGATGATCCTGTTTCTTTTTTGACAGAGGAATTCGTTTTTCAATTTCCAGTGTAACGGTGTTCATTACCATTACTTCATCAGTCATCATAGATGCGTGATACATTCTGAGCCCGTCTGGTGAAACACGTGCTCCATGAGGCATAACCCCGGTTACTATCTGCTCTATTTCAACCATTTCCACGGGGTCAACAACCGATACAGTACTCGGAACATGATCACCATGCAGGTCAAAATTCACTATATAAAACCAGCCGGTAACAGGGGAGTAATCAAACGTTGCGGGAAACATACCCAATTCTACGCGGCCCACCATTTCATCGGAACCTGTTTTGTGTTTGTATAGATACCCGAAAGGAATACCATGAGCCAGTGTATAATACCAATACTCCCCATCCGGACCCATTCTCATACCATGCGGGCCTTCTATTTCTGTAGGGAATTCACCGACCTTGATGTTTTTCAAAACGCTTCCCTTTTCTGTGGCTGGGTTAAGGTGGATGAGCGAAATCTCATCTTCCGATTCTGCAGCCACATATACGTAGTAAGTTTGCGCATAAACTGCAGTGCTGCTTGCGCTGATTAATAAAAAAATCAGACTAATGAAAAATGAGATCATTTTATTCATAGCAATCCCTCTTATTGGTTTTTTTGATACTATTCTTCAATTAATTTAAACGCCCAAAGCCCTGAATTCCAATCCGATACAAAAATGTAACCTTTGTACGGCTGCGGGCCCCATGAAAACGGCGTATTTGGAATCAAGGCATCCGGATGATTGGGTTCAAAGTAAGCAATTTCCCTGCCCTGATCATACAAATTACCCATCAATTCACCGGAAATATCAACAATACGAAGGCCGGCGTTATAATAAGCCACATACAGGGTATCGCCCTTTACCCACATATTATGAGTGCCGGCTTCAGGCACTTCATAACGCGCAACTTCTTTGGGATTTTCCCAGCCGTCAAATTTTATAAAATGTATCCATCCAGCCGGTTTAACCGGGTTGGTTCGGGTGGGCAGGCCTCTCGGAAATGCTTCATCACCGGCAATGACATAAAAATCACCGGTTGATTCGCTTTTAAAAGGAAACGCAGCATGATTCCAGCCACTCGGATAGGCATACTGTCCAAGTTTTACAGGGTTTTCAGGAGAACCAACTCCAAATTGGTGTCCCTCGGGGGTATTTGCTTCCCTGTCGCTTCCAACGTCAACGACTACAATACCATCTTGCCAGTTTGATGAATAGGCAATTCCATGTTCTATCCAGACATCATGAATGGCACGCCCGGGAGTATCAAGCTCAAATTTACTTACTGTATAGGGATTGGCGGGATCTTCTATATTGATGATATCATACCGGCGTCCGTTATTTACAGCATAAACGTGATCATCATAAATAAAAACATTATGCACGCCGCCGGTTAGCCCTTCATCATATTCGGAAATAATTTGTACATCCCGCGGGTTGGTTACATCCAGAATAACAATTCCATTTCTCCGGCTCGATGCACCCTCTCGTGTTATCACAGCCAGTTTTCCATCTTCGGAAATTTTCACATCATTTACCGTACGGGCATCCACCACCACAGTATCGATGGGAATAATGTTTGACGGATCGGTAACATCCCAGAAATAGGCGGCGCCATGAGCACCCCATGTACCGGTTATTGCATAATCACGGCCATCAACACCTTCCCAAACCCATAAATCGGAAGTGTGCACATCCAGTACCTCACCATGACCCACAACTTCCAGTCTGCGCTGTACATTTCGCGGTTCAACACGAATGTTTTGTCTTGCAATCTGATTTCCACTTTTGGCAATAAGTGTATATAAGCCCGGCACATTTGCAACAAAACGTCCATCTTCAGCCATTTGAGCCGGTGCTGCATTTCCAAGGTCGTCATCAGGCCTTGCAGTAAATGAATAGGATATGGGGATATCTCTCACTTCCCTGTTGCGGTTATCCAGTGCTTTTGCATCAACCCTCACCACATCGCCGGTTCTAATTTTCGTCTCACTATTGCCTATCTCAATCCTGCTAACCGGATTTGAAACAATTTCAATATTTTTTTGGGCTTTTATTCCCTCAGCCTCTGCAATGAGAGTAATTTTACCCGGTTCAAGTACTTCAAATAGTCCAAAGTCACCCAATCTTGCCTTGTTATTATTAACAGAATAAGACAAATCTACATTTTCGCGGGTCAATCCGGCTTCATCTTTAACTTCAGTTTTAATTTCAATAAAGGTATTTGCATACATTTTTTCCGGAACATTCAGAAATGCAATGCTTTTGAGTGGCGGATAAATGACCTCTACATCAAAAGATTCCATAACCCTGTTGTTATTTTCATCCATCCATGCAGCTACAATGGTATAATTTCCGGGTTGAATTGCTTGCAGTAATCCTTCGCGCGTAACAGCAACCGAACGCCGGGCCCGTGAAAAAAATATCAGGCTGTCACTAACTACCGAGCCATCTTCCGAATAAACTTTACCTTGAATTTGAATTTCATCACCAACCTGCAGTCTCAGTTCAGATGGTTCTATTTTAATTGATATATTATCCTGAGCCTGAAGTGTTCCGGCAAATAGCAGCGGAAGAAATAAAACGGAAAATACTTTTAATACTGAATTCATATTTATCTTATAGATTTGATTATTCTGTTATAGATTAAAACGGTACTGAATATTTACAAATAATTAAACAATTCGTTCGTAAAAAGTCGTTACGATCTTTATGTGATGTATCTCCAAAAAGCTTATCTTTTTTATTTAATTAAAATCATATCAATTTGTTCATATTTTTGAAACAAGATTAAGATAAATTTTGTTTAGAAATCTAATTTTATAAACCAATTCTCATAATTTAATGTCAATAGACTTTAGCAGCGAACGATTTTCAGGCAGACATATTGGGCCGGATCAGGCAGAAACCATAAAGATGCTCGATTATATCCGCTCTGAATCCCTTGAATCACTGATAAATGAAACTGTTCCGGCCGGCATCAGGATGAGTCACAAATTGAATCTGCCTTCACCACTGAGTGAGGAAGAATATCTTGAAGACCTTAGAAAAACAGCTTCCAAAAACAAGATTTTTAAATCATTTATCGGAATGGGTTACTATGAAACCATACTTCCAAAAGTGATTTTAAGAAACGTATTGGAAAATCCCGGCTGGTACACATCTTACACTCCTTATCAGGCAGAAATAGCTCAGGGGAGGCTCGAAGCACTCATTAATTTTCAAACGGCCATTTCTGATTTGACCGGTATGGAAATAGCAAATGCATCACTTCTTGATGAAGCTACAGCAGCAGCTGAAGCGATGAGTATGTTGTACGATTTAAGAACGGGAGATAAGAGAAAAAATGCCAATACATTTTTTGTCTCGGAGTTGTGTTTTCCACAAACGATTGATGTTTTGAAAAACCGGGCTGAACCTCTTGGCATAACTGTTGAAGTGGGAGACCACCACGAAATGGATCTGACAAATGATTCCTATTTCGGACTTTTTTTACAATATCCGGCAGCCGACGGTTCTCTGTTTGATTACAGTACATTTGTCGAAGCTGCTCATGAGCATGATATTTACTGTGCCTTTGCATCTGATTTATTAAGCCTGACATTGCTTACCCCTCCCGGTGAAATGGGTGCTGATGTTGTTGTGGGATCATCCCAGCGTTTCGGTGTACCCATGGGATATGGCGGGCCACATGCTGCGTTTTTTGCAACCCGTGAAGAATATCAAAGAAAAATTCCGGGGCGGATTATTGGTGTATCCAAAGATGCGGAGGGAAATCCGGCATACAGAATGGCACTTCAAACCAGAGAGCAGCATATCCGCCGGGAAAAAGCCACATCCAACATCTGTACTGCTCAGGTTCTGCTTGCTGTGATAGCCGGATTTTATGCTGTATATCATGGCCCTGAGGGATTAAAAAAAATTGCTTCACGAATCCATGGGCTTACTAAAATAACCGCTGAGGGATTAAAAAAACTCGGTTTTAAAATCAGGAATGATCATTTCTTTGATACTCTCACCATTGAACTTCAGGATAAAGTAATTACTGAGAAAATTCGGCGGGCTGCTGAAGAAAAAAAGATCAATTTCAGATATGACAATGCGACTGTGGCAGGCTTGTCTTTCGATGAAGCAAAAAATCTGAACGATGTTCAAACAATACTCGACATCTTCTCGGAAGCAGCCGGTATAAATAATGATTTTGATGTTTTAAAAGCTTCCAAAAATCAGGTTGTTCACTTTCCGGGTAATTTAAACCGCACTTCGTCCTATCTCGAGCATGAGGTTTTTCATAATTTCAGATCGGAACATGAAATGCTGAGGTATCTGAAATTACTTGAAAACCGTGATCTTGATCTGACCCATTCCATGATATCCCTCGGGTCGTGTACCATGAAACTGAATGCGACTACCGAGATGATTCCGGTAACATGGCCTGAGTTTTCCAAAATTCATCCATTTGCTCCAACCAGCCAGGCGAAAGGATATGAAATTCTGTTCCGGGAACTTAAAGAGTGGTTAATGGAAATTACCGGTTTTGATGCCATTTCCCTGCAACCCAATTCCGGTGCCCAGGGCGAATATACCGGTTTAATGGTCATCAGAGCTTATCATATCGAAAACGGTAACGCCAACCGCAATGTAACCATTATTCCTTCTTCGGCACATGGTACAAATCCGGCAAGTGCTGTTATGGCCGGAATGAATGTAGTAGTAACCAAATGTGATAACAAAGGAAATATTGATCCCGATGATCTTCGTGAGAAAGTTGATAAACATAAGGACAATCTTGCAGCTCTGATGATTACCTATCCCTCTACCCATGGGGTTTTTGAAGAAGATATCAGAGAAGTTTGTGACATTATCCATAAAAACGGCGGGCTTGTTTATATGGATGGTGCCAATATGAACGCCCAGACAGGGCTCACAAGTCCGGCAATGATTGGTGCCGATGTATGTCACCTGAATCTGCACAAAACATTCTGTATACCTCATGGCGGCGGCGGGCCGGGTATGGGTCCCATTGGTGTAGTTAAAAAACTAAAGCCTTTTTTACCCGGCCATCCGGTTATTGATACAAACGGGAGCAAACCGATGAAAGCCATTGCTGCGGCACCATATGGCAGTGCTGGTATATTGATGATATCACACGCCTACATCCGAATGATGGGAGCTGATGGCCTGACAAAAGCAAGTGAATATTCTATTTTGAATGCCAATTACATCAAAGACCGGCTAAAAGATCACTTTCCTGTTTTATATACTGGAAAAAGCGGGCGATCAGCTCATGAATTTATTATTGATCTTCGCGTATTCAAACAATCTGCCGGGATTGATGCTGTGGATGTTGCCAAAAGATTAATGGATTACAGTTTCCATGCTCCAACCATGAGTTTTCCCGTTCCCGGAACTTTAATGATAGAGCCGACCGAGAGCGAAACAAAAGCCGAACTCGACCGCTTTTGTGATGCGATGATATCGATTAGAGAAGAAATTCGTGAAGTGGAAAATGGTAAAGCCGACAGGGATAACAATGTTCTGAAGAATGCACCACATACCATTCGGGTTGTGCTGCGGGAACAATGGGATCGCCCTTATAGCAGAGAAAAAGCGGCCTTCCCCGCTGATTACCTTCGGTTCAATAAATTCTGGCCGGCAGTTAGCCGGGTTGATGATGCCTATGGCGACAGAAACCTGATGTGTACCTGCGTACCAATTGAAGAGTACGCCAAAGGCCAGGAGCCCGCTGCTGTCTGAGCCGCTTTCTGTTTCATGCCGGGTTACAGAGTTTCGGCTGCTTCAGATTGGGAATACAGTTTTACCGGCATATAATTATGAAGAAATTAAAATAAAAAAACTCAATAAATTAAAAATTAATGTACAGCGCAGAGGATAAAAAACTTTCCGATAAACTGCTCAGCCACAGTGTGGAATTGAAGGAGGATGAAAATATCATGCTTCAGCTTATTGGATTTAACGGAATTGGCCTGTTGCGGGCTTTGGCCGAATCAGCAAGAGAGCGAAAAGCAAATCCATTTATCAAAATTGAAGACCCGGAAATCATCCGGTTACTGCTTGAAAAAGGAGATGCGGAATACTGGAATATTCAAACCAAGGC
>JBHJOO010000140.1:0-2990 GCA_050329675.1 Balneolaceae bacterium | reverse complement strand
TGGATTTTGAAACCAAAATTATCGTGAAGCATGATGCCCCGACCTTGCTGAAAAAATCTCTTTCCAATAAATCCTGGAAGCCACAGACACTTGTAATGAGTGGTGTTACCGATCCGTATCAGCCTGTGGAAAAAGAGCTTGAGATTACAAGAGAGTGTATTCGTGTATTGGCGGATTGCAGACATCCGCTTGGGATCATCACGAAAAACCATCTTTTAACACGGGATATAGACCTGTTGAAAAAACTGGCCAAATTTGATGCCGTTCATGTCACTTTATCAATCACGACCCTGGATGATGAACTGGCCCGTGTGATGGAACCGCGAACGTCACGGCCGGAACGAAGGCTGGATGCCATCAGAAAACTTGCAGATGCCGGGATTCCCGCTGGTGTAAATATCGCCCCGGTCATTCCGGGACTTACAGATCATGAAATGGTTCATATTTTGGAAGCAGCAAGGGAGGCCGGAGCTGTGAGAGCCGGATATCTGCTGCTTCGCCTACCGTATGGAGTAAAAGATCTGTTTCTGAACTGGCTTACTGTACATTTCCCGGGACGGAGGGATAAAGTGGTGAACAGAATTCTGGATTACCGGGATGGTAAACTGAACCGCTCAGAATTTGGGGAACGATTTTCTGGCAAGGGAAATTTTGCAGATCAAATCAGGGATCAGTTTCGTATTCACACTCAGCGACTGGGTTATAACAGGGAACGAAAGCCACTGAACGTGAAAGCATTCAGACGTCCGCAAACGGAGCAGCTGAATTTATTTTGATAGTCTTGCAATCAGAAAGTAAAATGGCTGAATCTTTTCTGAAGTGGAACGTGTAATTTTGTAATTTATAGTGTGAAAGGTTTTTGATGTTAATGCATGATTTACTTTTGTGAAAATAATTAAGTAAAGGATCAGATCACTATAATATAAATCAGCAAATAACCCTGATTTATATATCAATTTTTTAAATCGGTAATTTTTAATTTAAACATAAATAATATGGCAGCCGTTGAATCAACCATGATGGAGCTGGGAACAAAAGCCCCGGCTTTTGCACTACCCGATACAAATGGAAATAACGTTTCAATTGAGGATGTGAAAGGAGAGAAGGGGCTTTTGGTTATGTTTATTTGTAACCATTGTCCTTTCGTAAAACTGATTAAAAAAGAACTTGCTGTTGTTTCAAGAGAATATCAGGAAAAAGGTATTGGAGTAGCGGCAATTAATGCCAATGATGTCGAAAATTATCCGGATGACCGGCCGGAGAAAATGAAAGAAGAAGTTGAACGCTTCGGATACCCGTTTCCTTACCTATTTGATGAAAGCCAGGAAGTGGCAAAAGCATACAGTGCAGCATGCACCCCCGATTTCTTTCTCTTTGATAATAATCTGAAACTGGTATACCGGGGGCAGTTTGATGACTCAAGGCCTGGAAATGATATAGAAGTAACCGGAAATGATCTGCGAACCGCTCTTGATGCTTTACTCGATGGAAAATCGATTCCGGAAGAAGATCAGAAACCGAGTATTGGCTGTAACATCAAATGGAAGAAAGGGAATGAACCTGATTATTTTGGTTGATCGTTACATAGCAGCCATCCGATAACGGATTCAGGTATAAGATGGAGTATCCGATGGCATGCGGGTCATCCGATGACTTAAGATAAATATTAAAAAACCACATGAATAAAAAAATTTCAGAACTGAGGCGTAATTATATAAAAGGCGGCCTAAAGGAAGAGGAACTGCCTCAGAATCCCGTTATATTGTTCCGGCAATGGTTCACAGAGGCTCTTGAAACGGAGGTAACTGAACCCAATGCGATGGCACTTGCCACAGTCACATCCGCAGGACGTCCTGCTGTCAGGACAGTTTTACTAAAAGGAATAGAAGATAATGGCATACAATTTTTTTCGAACTATAATAGTGACAAGGCAGATGATCTTGAGAATCTGCCATATGCCGCCTGCTGTTTCTGGTGGGCAGAATTGGAGAGGCAGGTGCGAATATCAGGGCCGGTTGAAAAACTGAGTGAGCGTGTAAATACGGAATATTTTGAAACACGGCCAAGAGAGAGTCAGATTGGAGCGTGGGCATCGGATCAGAGCAGTGTTATTTCAGGACGGGATGAGCTGATCCGTACGTTTGAAGAATTTGAAAAGAAATTTGCAGGTAAACAGATACCAAAGCCAGATCACTGGGGTGGATATGAAATTGGTTTCGAAATGATCGAGTTCTGGCAAGGCCGGCCGGGCCGCCTTCACGACCGTATTCTGTACACTACTCAGGATGGTAAAAAATGGCACTTAAAAAGATTAGCTCCCTGAATGGCTAAAAACAAACTGGAACGGTTTCGCGATATTGAAGAGTTTCCGAATGTTTTTGAGTATACCGATTTCAGAAATGATGATGACAAGCCAAAAGGCAAATGGCATTCGCAAATTTTTAAAAACAGAAATCCCATTGTACTTGAGCTTGCATGTGGTAAAGGCGAATATACAAGAGCTCTCGCCGAAATGTATCCGGGAAAAAATTTTACCGGAATTGATATCAAGGGAGCCAGAATCTGGAAAGGCGCAAAAGATGCCCTGGAAAAAAACAAGCAAAATATTCATTTCCTGAGAATGTATATTGATCATCTGGATGAATACTTTGCACCCAGGGAAGTATCGGAAATATGGATTACGTTTCCCGATCCTTATCCAAGGAAAGGCAAAGCATCAAAAAGGCTCACTTCACCCAAATTTTTGAATATCTACTCTAAGGTGATTAAGCCGGGTGGACTGATTCATCTCAAAACCGATTCGGATCTGCTATTCAATTTTACAAGAATGACAATCAAATCAACCGGGTGTCAGCTTGTTGATCTTGTTGAGAATGTTTATAAAGAGAGGCCGGATGATAAACTGCTGACGATTCAAACTTTTTATGAAAAACAGCATCTCAGTCAGCGCAAAACCATCAAATATGTCTGTTTCAGGTTAGGCCAATTAA
>JBHJOO010000223.1:0-3101 GCA_050329675.1 Balneolaceae bacterium | reverse complement strand
ATTAATTTTACAAATTTGTCAACTGCGGGTGCTATTCAAAGAGCACGTGAGGTAGGCCTTCGCAAAACACTGGGTGCCAATTTGAATATGCTCCGTGTTCAATTTCTGACAGAATCATTCCTTTACACCATTATAGCCGTTGCACTTGGCGTTGCACTTGCAATTTTTGCATTACCGCTATTTAATCAGATTCTTGATAAGTCAATAGAATTATTCCAATTTGGTGCAGGATGGCTGATTGCATCTATTCTTTTCATTATTATCGTTACAGGATTTATTTCCGGTCTGTATCCTGCATTTGTTTTGTCATCGTATAATCCGGCAGACAGCCTGAGGTCGGCTTCACCAAAATTGGGCCATACAGGATTTTTAAGAAAAAGCCTTGTTACTTTTCAGTTTGCAATTACCGCTCTTCTTTTGATAGGCACAGCAATAATTTATTTACAGTACAATCACATTAAAGAAAAAAATCTTGGTTATAATACCGAACAGATTGTCATCTTGCCAAGCAGCAATACATGGGTGTTATACGATCTGGATATTTACATTGACAGGCTTAAACAACATCCATCTGTATTAAATGTAAGCGGCTCAAAATCAATTATGGGGAGTGATCAATATTCAAAATATCTGATTACTGCAGAAGACAACTCCGATCGTGAGTTATCTATGTCGAAACTGATAGTTACTCACGAATTTATTCAAACGCTGGGTATTGAGCTGATCGCAGGCCGCAATTTTTCAGAAGAGTTTGCAACAGATAACGAACAGGCACTTCTTGTGAACAGGGCGGCTGTTGAATTTCTTGGATGGGGAAGCCCGGCTGACGCATTGGGAAAATTTATAGATATTCTCGGCCATCGGAAAAGAGTAGTAGGCGTAACTGAAGATTTTCATTACACCTTTCTGAAAAGGGAAATTGAACCTCTGATTATTGAGTTGCCTCTTTCATTAAATGCTACACTTGTAAATATCAACTTTATCAAAGTGAAGCTTAATCCGGGAAATCCGGAATCAGCTATAAGTTATATGAAGGAACACTGGGATGATCTCGACCCGGCACATCCTTTTGAATATTATTTTTATGATGAATTTAAAGATTCGGTTTATAAGACAGAACAAAGAATGAGTGAAGTGGTTTCAATCCTTGCCATTTTAGGAATTTTTGTTGCCTGCATGGGATTATTCGGCCTTGCATCCTATTCTGTATACCGGCGTAAACGAGAGATCGGTATACGCAAGGCAATGGGAGCAACAGCCCCCGGCCTGTTTATTATGCTTTCAAAAGATTATTTAAAGCTGATTGTTATTGCAAATGTTATAGCACTCCCGGCGGCATATTATATTGGAACGAACTGGCTTCAAAATTTTCCATACAGGATTGATTTGCTCTCTGTCATCCCATTCATATTTGTTGCGAGCTTATTTGTATTGTTATGTATAAGCCTTTTGTCTATAAGTTCACAATCTATTAAGGCAGCCGTCCTTGACCCGGTTGAAAGTTTAAACAGATAAATTTTAACTGAAAAATTATCGCATTTTATTTGCTTTATATATAGATTATTTCCTGTTGCTAATTAACTAAAATCGGGATGGATACAATAGATAAAAAAAAGCAGGGTCGGATTTTTACCAATTCATTTCTTGAAAAGTTAACCAAGGCGCCACCTTCAGTTTCTGTAACCATTTATATTTCTATAGTTGTAATCTTATTGTATACTGGATACTTTCGTCAGTCAGTTCCTTCGGTTTGGACAGGAGCGGCTATTTACTTTGGTGCAATCTTCTTTTGGACATTTTTTGAATATTTTTTTCATAAGTATATCAATCACCTGGATGAATATTTTACCGAAAGTAAAATTGCTCATTCAATAGCTTATTCCATTCACGGGATACATCATGAATACCCGAGGGATAAAGAACGCCTTATTATGCCACCGGTTCCAGGGTTATTAATACTTTCCATTTTGTTCGGAATTTTTTGGGCCGTAATGGGAGAGTATCTTTTTATTTTTATGCCGGGGTTCATGACAGGCTACCTGCTTTATACGTTTGTTCACTTTAGTGTACACAAAACACCGGTGCCATCGTATCTGAAAGTACAGTACAGGCATCATGCTGTTCATCACTATAAATATCCCAATAAAGCTTTTGGGGTATCAACAACTCTGTGGGACCGGGTTTTCGGCACAATGCCGCCTTTGGATTCATCGGAAGAGTAAAGCACAGGCCAAGCGTGTCAATGTAGATAAATAGTATTCTCTTTAAAGGGGATTTTTTCCTGTAAAACTGTTCACAATGTAGTAGAGTATAGCAATTCCGATAAGTATCAGCCCCGAACCTGTCAACACTGAACCAAAGAATATCTCTCCCATGGCATACAGCAGCATAATAAGTGAGACAGAGCTCAAGACGACATTTTTAACTCCCGGAAGCAGGGATTCCCCGGATTCACCAGGTGTTGCATAGGGCCTCCATCCCGGGCCGCCCGGCCTCACCCTGGCATAAAAAGCAAATAGTGTTCCCGGATCTACTTTTTTTGTAAAAATAGTGACAGTTATCCAGATAACCGTTGAAAAACACATTGTAAAAATCATTTTTTCGGCAAATCCTTCATAGCCAAGCGGGCCGGCAATGATACTTCCAACAGCGGCGGCAGTCATGGCAGCAATTTCACTCCAGGCATTAATTCTCCACCAAAACCATCTAAGCATATACACCAAACCGGTTCCTGATCCGATCGATAATATTGCTTCCCATCCGCCTTTTACAGTATCAAACATATAAGAAACAATAACGGCTAAAACCATAATCAGAAGTGTAGTCCATCGCGAAACGGATACGTAGTGATTCTGAGCATCATCCGGTGTTTCAAAATCTTTTTCCGGTTTGATAAATGGTTTATAAAAATCATTGACAATATAGGAGGCACCCCAGTTGAGATGTGTGGAAACGGTTGATACAAATGCTGATAAAAACGCTACAGCCAGTAACCCAAGCAAACCAGCCGGAAGCAGATCCAGCATCATCAGCGGATATCCGGCTTCCGGATCATCCAGGCCCGGATAAGTGACTACGGCAGCAAGTGCCACCAAAATCCA
>JBHJOO010000155.1:0-2965 GCA_050329675.1 Balneolaceae bacterium | reverse complement strand
TCCCGAGCGGCTGGTTCGTATTACCGACCGGATTGAAAGCAGGCCTGATGTTGAATTTCGTCCCATTGATACCAAAAACCTGAAGAGAGATGGTGATTATATGCGGTATATTTACAATGAATCGTGGAGGAAACAGGATATTCGTGAGAGAGAAGAAGAGTTTACCGAGCTAACCGAAGAAACTGCCACAAGGATGCTGAAAAAGGTAAAACCTATTATGATTCGCGACAGTGTGCTTCTTGCTTTTGTCAATGGCGAGCCGGCATCCTTTATTGTTTGTATTCCCGATTTGAATGAAGTATCAAAAGAAACAAACGGTTTGCTGAGATGGTGGCATATCCCCAAATTATATACGTTAAAAAAACGGGCTACCCGTTTGCGAACCGTTGTATATGGTACGGTTCCCAAATACAGGAAAATGGGGCTTGAGGCACTCACTTTTGTACGCGGTATCCAGATGACCTACAAAGCCGCTCCAACGCTTGATTACCTGGAAGGGGCATGGGTGAGTGAAAAAAACTGGCTGATGCAGCGCAGCCTCGAAGCACTTGGCTGCCATCACCATAAAACACACCGAACCTACCGGTGGACAGTGGAATAATCCGGGACAAGACAGCCCGGAACTCATAAGAAACTTGACTATTAATTCAAAATTACTTAAATATTAATCGAGTTAACTATTCAAACCAATAACTGGACATTTATGGAAAAGGCTACAAATTTTCATTACATCTGGTTGATATTACCATTAATATTGTTAGCAATATCCTGTTCTGAGTCCGTAACCTGCTGCAATCAAATTCCTCCCCCTCAATTTCCATCATTTGAAGCTGCTGATGTAACGAATGAATTTGCTGTAACGAGAAGCAGTGCTTCATCTGCCGATTCTTCTGATACAACATTTCTGGAAGCTTCAGACCTGATGAGTGAGACGCTGATCCTTTTTTCAGTTTCTGGCGCCCAGTCTTTTGTATTTGATTTGGCAGCAGAGACTGAACCTGAGTTTACGGATGGCACCTTCATCTGGAAGATAACACCTGATACCGGCGGGGAAATTGAGTTTAATGTTACATTTGAGGTGACTGCAATTCGTGGCGGAGCTCTCAGTGGTAATGCCACAGAGTGGGCAATATCATTTGAACCGGATTTTGAAGGCCTTGAATTTGATTTTGTTGGTTTGCCTGAATCAAGATTCGAGTTATTAAAGGGATTTACTACCAATGAAAACAGAATTGGAGAATGGAATTTAAGAAGCAGTTTTATGGGCTCTTTATTTTTCAGTGAATTTGGATTTCTCCCCGCCAATTTTGGTTTTAGTGAGTTTTTGGACTCAAGACGCGAACTGTTTGATAGTGACGAATTAACAGGTACTTTTATTTCAGATGCTAAGCTGAGGTGGGAAAAATTTTCGGATAGTCAGCGGTTAATACTTATTGAAGCTGTGAACTCTCAGACAGATGACATAATACGCTTTCAGCTGGAACAAAACGGCCAGGAATTGAGATTTGAGCTGCAAAATGTGATCCGGGATTTTGACCTGATTCAAATTCGCTGGAACCTGGAAACGAAAGAGGGGTTTATTGAAACCGATGGAAATAGGCGATGCTGGGACAGCAGCTTTGATAATGTTGAGTGTTAGAAACTATAGAGACAACCTCCGCACGTGCGCCTTTGCATGGGCAGTTGCCACAACAAGGGGATCAGTCAGGGGACAGACACAGTCCCGCCAAATTAAACTATAAAATCAAAAAAATTATCTCTGTGAATCACCGATACGGTTGTATTATAGTGCTTTATAAATGACTTTGGGATTCGGGCTTTGGATTTAGGATCCCACTTAAACTCAAATGCCCGGATTCCATCCGACCTTTCCTCAATCAGGTCAATTTCTCTCTGGTCTGTTGTCCGCCAAAAATAGAGCTTGCGCCTCTGCTTGTTGTAATGGTTTGCTTTAATGCGTTCTGATATTAAAAAATTCTCCCAAAGAGCCCCTTTGCCCGATCGTAATGTGAATGGCTGGAAGTTGGAAATGACCGAGTTTCTGATTCCGTTGTCATAAAAATAGATCTTTTTACCTCTGCTGATCTCCTTTCTCAAATTCCGGCTGTATGCAGGCAGACGAAAAATCACAAATACTTTTTCAAGCAGATCGATGTAATTACTGACTGTATTTTTATCGATTTGAAGAAGCCTTGATAGTTCATTGTAAGAGACTTCACTGCCTATCTGAAGGGCAAGGGCTTTCAGCAGGTTTTCAAGTACCTCAGGCTTTCGTATTCCTTCATATCCGAGAAGATCTTTATAGAGGTAACTGTCGCTTAACTGCATTAAAATATCCTCTTCATTTGCCGAGTGATTGATCACATCCGGATACATCCCATAAACAAGACGGTGCTCCAGTTCTCCTGCTGCATCCATATAACCGGAATGATCTGTAAACTCTTTCCAGCTTATCGTGTATAACCGGTATTCCCATTTTCTCCCGGTTAAAGGCTCATTGATTTCGTTTGCCAAATCCAGTGATGACGACCCGCTGGCCTGCAATTGTACTCCGGGCAGTTGGTCTGTGATCAGCTTTAATGTAAGGCCGATATTGGATACACGTTGAGCTTCATCAATAAAAACCAATTTGTGGTCACCAATTATCCTCTTTAACTCTGGCAGATTTACACCACTCAAACGCTCCCGCACGATAGGTTCGTCACAATTTAAAAAAGTATAAGGCTTATATTTATCAGCTATGTACTTAAGCAGTGTTGTTTTACCGGTTTGCCGGGCACCCAAAACAATAACCGCTTTACCTTGATTTAATTTGTTTTCAATTTCCTGCTGAAGCGTACGGGTAATCATAATCAGTGATTGTATTCACCAAATATACTAATAAAAAGTGATTACAATCACAAATTTAAACTCATAAAAATTCACTGCAAAAGGATAAATACCTCTCGGGGAGCGGAAGGAGTCC
>JBHJOO010000401.1:0-2283 GCA_050329675.1 Balneolaceae bacterium | reverse complement strand
TTCACTGTCGGTGAATGGCTCAGCGTGTGGACGTTCCACGCCATGGTCTGAAGCCCTGCATCCAAGGGAATCGAAAAAATTGTGCCGCTGTTTAAGTGCAACCAGAAAATCTTTGTAATTTGTGATTTCGATTTCTGCAGCCTTTTCCAATTTTTTCACCCATTCCCTGAATTCTTCTCCATTTTCAATTTCCATACCACGATCGGGACGGAAAGTTGGAACCATTGTAAACCCGGCATCCTTTTCTTTCCGGAATGAAATATGATGTTCAAGTGTGTCGGTCGGATCGTCGGTTGTTGCCACCACTTTTACATTACTTTGTTTCAGAAGCCCACGGGTGGAAAATTCCGGGCTTTGCAGCATATCATTGCATTCATTCCAGATGGCCCCGGCTGTATCTCCGCTCAACAGCCGGTCTGTTATGCCAAACGGATGCTTCATCTCCAGGTGCGTCCAGTGAAATAACGGGTTTCTCAATGTTTTGGGCACCGTTTCTGCCCATGCTATAAATTTTTCCTTATCGGAAGCATCGCCGGTGATGTATCTTTCATCCACACCACAAGTGCGCATCGCCCTCCATTTATAGTGATCGCCATCCAGCCAGATATGTGTCAGATTCCTGAAATTGATATTTTCAGCAATCTCCTGCGGCGGCAGATGACAGTGATAATCGATGATTGGCTGTTGGGATGCGTGTTCGTGATAAAGTTCGCGTGCTATCTCATTTTGCAAAAGAAAATTATCGTGAATGAATGGTTTTGTCATGGATAAGTTAAGTTTGTTTAAAGCTTAAAATTTTGCGAGTTCGAGCCGTGGCCACGTAACACACCCCTCGCTTAGCCCAACTGCCTGTCGGCATTGGGCTTGCGCATTTCCCCTCTCGAGAGGGGACAGTCCCGACACGAGTGTCGGGACAGGGGTGTGTTCGCCAAGTCTGTTTCGGTTCCTGAAAAAGTAATACATCACCTTTCCACCCGTCCCGAGCCCCCGCTTTTTACCAGTTTTTCGACTTCTTCAACCCGAACCAGATTAAAATCCCCGGGAATCGAATGCTTCAGGCACGAGGCCGCAACGGCAAATTCAAGAGCCTCTTTTGTATTGTCTTTGGTCAGAAGCCCGTAGATCAGGCCCGAGGCAAATGAATCGCCACCGCCCACGCGATCTACTATATCAATCTCGTAACGGGTGGACCGAACCGGATCTTTACAATCTTTATCATCATGTAACAGGGCACTCCAGCCGTTTCTGCTGGCCGAAAAACTCTCCCTGAGAGTAATCGCGACCGTCTGAAATGCATACTTTTTTTTCAGTGCCTTGGCCAGCGATACATAGCCTTCCTCATCCAGCTCCGCCCCTTCCACATCCGTTGCTCCCGCTTCAAAACCAAGGCTCTTCTGCGCATCCTCTTCATTACAAATACAGACGTCCACATATTCCATCAGCGGATTCATCACCACCTGTGCCTGTTTTTCGCTCCAGAGTTTCCCACGGAAATTCAGATCGCAGCTTACCCGTACCCCGGCCTTTTTGGCAGCCTTACAAGCGGCCGTCACCGACTCATGTGGTTTCTCGCCAAGGGCAGGGGTAATGCCCGTCCAGTGAAACCAGTCCTTATCTTCAAACACCTTCTCCCAATCTGCCATCAAAGCATTCATCTGACTTACAGCAGATCCGGAGCGGTCATAAATAACCTTTGAAGGACGCTGGCTGGCCCCCGTTTCCAGAAAATAAATCCCCAGCCGGTCTCCTCCGCGAACTATGTAATCGGTGTTTACGCCGTATCTGCGCAGCGCCTGCAGGGCCGCTTCCCCGATTTCATGCTCAGGCAGACGGCTCACAAAATAACTGTTCATCCCAAAGCCCGCAAGGGCTACCGCCACATTGGCTTCTCCCCCGCCATAGCTCACATCAAAGCTGCTCGTCTGGAGAAACCGGGAATAACCCGGCGGGGAAAGCCGCAGCATAAGCTCACCGAATGTTACAATATGTGCCATAACTAATTTTTTGATTTATAAATTGGAAAGTAAAATTTCCGCGTTCTTCTGTATCTGTGTAAAATTCCTTTCCTTCAAGGCCTTTTTATCCAACAGCGCACTGCCTACTCCGACCGCACAGGCCCCGGCTTTGATCCAATCACCACCGTTTGAGAGGCTAACCCCTCCGGTCGGCATTAATTTCAGGTGGGGCATCGGAGCTTTTACGGCCTTGAAAAAATCCATCCCGACAATATTGGCAGGAAACACCTTCACGATATCCGCTCCCCATTCCCAGGCCGTTTGTATT
>JBHJOO010000224.1:0-4503 GCA_050329675.1 Balneolaceae bacterium | reverse complement strand
TACCCACCAGGTTAGACCGGTGAATTCGCTCATAAGAGGCGGCAATAACAGCTTTTACCCCCAACAGGATCGTGCCTTTGGCAGCCCAGTCGCGGGAGGATCCTGTTCCGTACTCCTGGCCGGCAAGTGCAACCAGCGGGGTATTCTCTTTTTTGTACCTGACGGCTGCATCGTAAATCGTGGTAATTTCACCGTTAGGATGGTATTTAGTGAAGCCGCCTTCCTTTCCGGGTGCGAGCTGGTTTTTGAACCTTACGTTGGCAAACGTGCCGCGGGTCATCACGCGGTCGTTCCCTCTACGCGATCCGTAAGAGTTGAAATCTTTCACCTCAACTCCGTTCTCAATCAGGTATTGCCCTGCCGGGCTTTCCGGCTTGATGTTGCCGGCCGGTGAAATATGATCGGTCGTGATCGAATCCCCAACTTTTACCAGTACGCGAGCTCCTTCGATTGGTTTGATCGGTTCAGGCTTCACTCCCATATTCATAAAGAACGGCGGCTCCTGAATGTAGGTGGAATCCTCTTTCCAATCATAAAGATCACCACCAGTAACGGGAATTTTATCCCATGTCTCGGATTCAAAAATATCGCTATACAGCCTTTCAAACAGCTCCGGACGTATGGAACTGTCGAGGAATTCCGTGATCTCTTCGTTTGTTGGCCAGATATCTTTCAGGTAGACATCCTTTCCGTTTTTATCTTTGCCAAGCGGTTCGGAAGTAAGATCGATATCTACGGTTCCTGCAAGAGCATAGGCAACCACCAGCGGTGGGGATGCCAGGAAATTGGCTTTCACGTAGGGATGAATTCGTCCTTCAAAATTCCGGTTGCCTGACAATACTCCTGCTACAATCAGGTCTCCCTCTCTCACAGCGTTTTCGACTGATTCGGGAAGCGGCCCCGAGTTTCCGATACAGGTGGTGCATCCATAACCCACCAGGTTAAATCCAAGCTGATCCATATAATCGGTAAGGCCGGCTTCTTTCAGATATTCGGTAACGACCCTGGAACCCGGAGCGAGAGATGTTTTTACGTAGGGAGGAACCTTCAATCCCCTTTCAACTGCTTTTTTGGCAACGATTCCCGCACCCAGCATAACACTTGGATTGGATGTATTTGTACAGCTTGTAATTGCGGCAATTACCACATCCCCGTGTTTCATCTCGATCGTCTGACCATTTTTAAATATGCCTTTGTTGGCGAGTTTCTCCTGTGTGAGATTAAAACCCATTGTAGGATCATCACTTGTGAGGCTGTTTTTAAAAGTCGTTTTCATATTATTTAGCGTGATACGATCCTGCGGCCGTTTTGGTCCTGCAAGTGATGTTTTTATATCACCAAGATCCAGTTCCAGAATCTCGCTAAATTCCGGATCAGGAGTATCATCAGTACGGAAAAGGCCCTGTTGCTTTGTATAGTTTTCAATCAGATCCACCTGTTCCTGTGTGCGACCCGTTCGCAGCATATAGCGCAGCGACTCTTTATCAATCGGGAAAAAGCCCATTGTAGCACCATATTCGGGCGACATATTCGCAATTGTGGCACGATCCGGCAGGCTCATATTACTCAGCCCGGGCCCAAAAAATTCAACGAATTTGCTAACTACTCCATGGCGCCGCAACATTTGTGTAACCGTAAGGGTTAAATCGGTGGCTGTAATTCCTTCCTTTAATTTACCCGTCAATTTTACGCCTACAACTTCCGGAACCAGCATATAGATCGGCTGGCCGAGCATGGCGGCTTCCGCTTCAATTCCGCCAACACCCCATCCAAGAATTCCCAGTCCGTTAATCATTGTAGTATGTGAATCAGTTCCCACAAGAGTATCCGGATAGGCTGTGATCGAGCCGTCATCTTCTTCTCGTGTAAAAACCCCTTTTGCAAGATATTCGAGATTCACCTGGTGAACGATTCCCCGGCCCGGAGGAACAACCCGGAAATTGTCAAAAGCCTCTTTCCCCCACTTCAAAAATTCATACCGTTCTCGGTTTCTCTCCATCTCTTTTTCCACATTATACATGAAGGCATATTCCTGTCCGAACATGTCCACCTGAACAGAGTGGTCGATAACAAGATCGACCGGTACCTGCGGGTTGATAGACGTCGGGTCACCTCCCATCCGGTCCATAGCTGAACGAAGAGCGGCAAGATCAACCACAGCAGGAACTCCTGTGAAATCCTGTAAAACTACACGCGAGGGTTTAAACGGGATTTCACCTGTCGGGCTTTTTGCATTGTATTCAGCCAGTATTTTTACATCGTCCTCTGTTACCACATATCCGTCAAATTCTCTGAGAACTGCTTCCAATAAAATTTTTATGGTAAACGGAAGTCTTCCAACTTTATCAAATCCAAGTTCTTCTAACTTTTTAAGGCTGTAAAGATTGGCTTTTCCCCTGCCGGTATCAAATTCTATTTTTGTTTTCAGAAGTTCGTTTTTTGTGGCCATAAATTTTTCACTTTATTAAAATGTCATTCGCTTTTTTACTGATGCTAAAATACAATGATTCTGTGAGAATTTCTTTGCAAACACACGATATTAAGGTTTCATTTTCAGATGTTATGAACTTGTGACAATATTCACCTTCCTTTTTGAGATTTACAATTCAAATAATTATCTGCAATCGTGCTTCAGCTTTTGTATTTTCACATCTTATTTTTAAGCAAATGAAAAAATGAATACCAGCGAATATTTTGTTTGGAATACCAGTCCGGTTGCATTTACAATCCCTGAAATATCTCTTCCGTTTTCCATTTCTATCTATGGGCTGATACTTGCTATTGCTATTTACTATTTCGGATCCAGGAAAATCTGGCCGGAGTTAAAAGTAAAGGATACCTCCAAAACTCCGGATATCCATATCCCTGTATGGAAACCGATTTTACTTTTCATAGGAGCATTAATTATTGGGCAGCTCCCTTTTCTCATCATTGATTCACCTTCAATTTCATCCATTGGCCCTATTCAGCCCTACTGGTATGGTATTATGTTTGCAAGTGGTTTTATTTTTGGATACTTGCTAACCGGAAAACTCTATCGTGATGCAGGCAGAACACAGGAGGAACTTGACCGGATTCTGATTTATGTTCTCGTAGCCACAGTTATTGGTGCACGCCTGGGCCATGTTATATTCTATGATCTGGAATACTATCTAAGAAATCCTATGCTGATACCTGCCGTTTGGCAGGGAGGACTTGCAAGTCATGGTGCGGCTGTGGCTATTTTGATTGCAATGTACCTTTACGTAAAACGAACTCCCAATATGACTTACTGGTGGCTGGCCGACCGTGTTGTTCCGGGTGTGGCTGTAGGCGGGATGTTTATCCGGATTGGCAATTTTTTCAATTCCGAAATTCTGGGGCGCGCAACGGATGTTTCATGGGCTGTTATCTTTGAACGTGTGGATATGACTCCACGCCATCCGACCATGCTTTATGAATCTCTTTCTTGTGTAATCGTATTAATCGTTTTGATGATTATTTATTACAAATACGATAAAAAACCACCGGAAGGATCCATTTTCGGCAGCTTTCTCGTCGTATTGTTCACGGGCCGGTTTCTACTCGAATTCACGAAAATACCCCAGGCTGAGTTCGCCGCAACATGGGCACTTAACATGGGACAATTGCTCAGCATTCCACTTGTTATCTTTGGAATCTGGCTATTGGTTAAAAAGGTGAAATGGAGATAAATATCGAACATTGAACAAGGGCAAGTGAATGACTCTCTCAGAGTTGAGTGTAATTTTTTTTGCGGGCTTCGCGAGCCTTTGAACTTCGCGGGCTTCGCGTGAACCAAACGGCTGGAACTTTTTCATGCGGGTTTCACGCAAAGGGTACAAAAAAAATTACTTTTCATTATTCATTATTTCCCAATCCTCGCCTTTCAAGAAGGTTACTTACATCAGGATCACCATTTCTGAATTTTCTGTAAAGCTCCATTGGCTCGGTACTGCCTCCTCTTGATAGAATATGCTTTCTAAGCAGCTCACCGTTTTCCCGGTTTAGGCCGCCTTTTTCTCTCATAAATGCAAAAGCATCCGCAGCGAGAATTTCACTCCATATATACGAATAGTAGTTGGCAGAATATCCGCCTGCAAACACGTGTGCAAAATATGGCGACTTATATCGAGGCGGTATGGCCGGATGGATCATGTTAAATGACTCAAGCGTAACTTGTTCAAATTTTTCCACATCCGAAGGTAGTTCACTTTCATCAAGCAAATGCCATTGCATATCAATCAAGGCTGCAGCAAGATATTCATGAGTATTATAACCCTGGTTAAATTGCCTGGCCTCAATCAGCCGGTCGAGCAATTCCTGGGGGATGCGCTCCCCGGTTTCATAATGAACAGCGTAGTTGGCCAGTACATCGGGATGAATCGCCCAGTCCTCCTGAAATGTGGATGGGAATTCCACATAATCCCGTGGGACCGATGTTCCGGATTGTGATGGATATTTTACATCCGAGAATAACCCATGCACTGCATGTCCCATTTCATG